>JBEPVY010000008.1:0-30952 GCA_041690835.1 Vulcanimicrobiota bacterium
GAGCGCATGCTTGATAAGCATGAGGTCCCTGGTTCGAGACCAGGATGGCCCACCATCTTGAAAGCCCCGCCGTTTCCGGCGGGGCTTTTTCTTTTACATCACCGCGTGGTTGTCGAGGGCGAACGTCACCGGCGGGAGGGCGTTCGGGTAGCGGAAATTGGTCAGATAGTATTCGCCGAAGTAGGATGAGTACTGCGAGTAGACCGGCATACGATATTTCCACGTCACGTGTTGGACCATGACGTAGGTGCCCTCGCGTGCGAGTTCGACTTCGAAATCGACGACCGGGCTGTCGCCCAGCGGCCCGTCGATCACGAATAGATGGCCGCTCACGACGACTTTCCATATCTCGGATGTATCCGCGTCGACCCAGATCGCTTTGAGCGAGGGGCGCGACGCATCGAATGGCGTGATCTTCAGATGATACGCGAGATGGTCGTGGAGCCGTTCCAATCCGAGGTTGGTGCAGGCGGCCGCGCCGTGCTTGCGGACCTCCGCGATCACCGACGGCAGCCCGGGCTCGTCGAGCGGAAGCCAGGCCGAGCGGTTCTTGCCGTACGGCCCGAGCTCGGGCGGGCCGGGTTCGACGTGATCGGTCACCCAGGAGTAATCCGAGAAGCGGCTATCCTCGACACGCGCCAGACCGTCCGAGCGATAGCGCACGGTAGCGGTCGCGTTGACGGCCGGATAGCCGTCGATATGGAGCGCCGTCAGTTCGTCGTACTGCACGTATGCCGGGTGGGCGGCGGCGGCGCGATGGCGCATCGCATCGTCGTACAGATCCCAGCACGCTTGCCCGCCAACCGCGAGCGCAAGAACGCTAGCCAGCACGTCAGAAGACCTCCACCTTCAGTATCCGCCCGGGCGGCCCGAACTACAAGAACGGTGGGGGAGAACGTCCCGTGACCGGGGAAAAAAACGCGTCGCCCGGGGGCGTAGCTCAGTTGGTAGAGCGCCTGCTTTGCAAGCAGGATGTCTGGAGTTCGAATCTCCACGTCTCCACAGTTCTTCCGCCTAGGGCGGGAACGTGCCCGACGGCGCCGCCTCGAAGAACGCATAATCGCCGAACGCATATGACCCGTCGAGTTGCAGCGAACGGTCCTCGAACCGGACCGTCGCGACGACCGCGTGACCGGCCACGTCGCGCACCTCGATCGTACAGTCGACCAGAATGCCGCCCCTGACGCCGGCCAGCGCCGACCCGTCGAGCACCTGCGCGACCACCGCCCGCCGGATCTCACCATCCGAGCCCACCCAGACGTCGCGAATACCCGGCGCGCCCGCGCGATGCGGCGTGATCCGCAGATGATCGGTCGCGCGTCCGTCGATCGTCTCGTTTCCGAGATCGTCGCATGCCTTCCCGGCATGCGCATGGACCGTCGCGATCGCCTCCCCACCGGAATCGATCCAGCCGTCACGCTGTTCGCCCGAAGGGCCGACCAGTGGCGATCCGGGTTCGAGTTGATACGTGTAGCGGACCGCATTTCCATAGAGGCTGTCGACCACGCGCGCCGCGCCGTCGGCGGTGCGATAGGTGACCTGCTGTTGCGTCACCAGCGGAAGTCCGCCGCGCTCCGAGACCGATCGTCTCACGGTGTACTGCAGGAACGCCGGCTCGACCGCAGCCGCCCGGTGTGCGATCGCGGTGTCGAGCGCCCTCCAACAGGCATCGTCCGCCTTCGAACAGGCGGGTGCGAGCGTCGCAAGGAGGATCGCGACCGCGCCGAGCATCGGGCCGGCCCTCATACCGGCGACGACTCCAACGCGACCAGGCGCGCTTCGAGCGCTTCGATTTCCGGACGCATGCCGTCGACCGCCGTGCGAAGTTCGGCGTAGCGCCGTGCGATCTGTTGAGCGGTGAGCGCGATCGTGCGCGCCGGATTCGGAATCGCGCGGGCTGCATACCGCATCTCGTGCGCGAAGTGGACCGGGTCTGCTACCAACTCGTCCTCCGAGAAATCGATTGCGCCGTGCTGATACGCGAACGCGTAGGCGCGCAGAGGTACGGGCGAGCCGCCCTCATACGCTTCGGAGAGCGCCTTCCAATGGTCTCCTAGCCCGCCGCCCGCGTAGCCCATCGCGAGGTAGGCGGTCCATGCGAGAGCCGCCTTCGTATGCAACTGCCCGGATGAACGGACCGGAAAGTGCGCGAGGCGCAGACCGTGCGCGATCGGCGATGCCTGCGCGACGTTCTCGATGCTTACCGCGTGATTCCCCATCGCGATCGAACTCGTGTGCTCGCCCGCAAACGCGCCGGCGACCGCGACCTTGTAGGTCGGGATAGCCTCGCTACGGCGCCGCCGCACGATCGTACGCGGTGCCGGTCCGGGCACGTCGTCCGCGTCGGCCTCCGGTACATAGGTCGCCCACGGCAGTAGCAGATGTTCGTCGCCATGAAACGGTTCGAGCGCCGCATCGAGAGCGCCGCGCGAACCGACGTGCAAGAACTCGTCGGCATCCAGCAGGAAGAGACGGTCCAACTCGAAGCCGCGGATGGAGGCGCGCGCGAGGTAGCTCGTGATGTCGGATTGACGGTACTCGAGCGTTTCGTCCGGAAAGACCGTCAGTGGAAGACCTTCGTCGACGAGGGCCGCGAGGATCTCGGCGGTGCCGTCATGCGAGACGTTATCCACCACGATCACCCGATCCACCAACGCACAGTGGTGGCGAACGAACGCTTCGATGATGTCGCACTCGTTCTTGACGCGTGCGAGGACGCCGAGCCGCAGTCGCGCGCCCGAGAGACGTCGTTCGATCCTGGCGATATCCGGCCCGGCGATCACGTCGCGGCTCCGTAGATCTCGTCGAATCCATGGAAATGTACGTTGGCACGCGAGGCCAGCGAGTACTCGTAGATCCCGCGGACCTTATGATAGTCGTTCGGGTACACGTGGGTCTCTTTTCCGAGCAGTGCCGCACAGATCATCACATGCGCACGATCAGTCCGGACGACCGCGACGTGCTGGAGCAGACGCGGCAAGACTTCGCCATGTCCTGACGATCCGAGCGTCGAGATGTCCAGATTTCCTTCCGGCAGAGGTAGGCCGAGACTTTCGACGTCGCCGCGAAAGGCATCGAGCGTGCCGGCTCCCCGCTCGTCCCATCGGCCGTAGTCGAACGAGAATGCCAGGTCGTGATCGAGATGTACGCGAGCGTCGTCGCCGACCGCGAAACGAGCCTGCGCGTAGCTGTACTTCTCGCGGGTGAAGACGTGCGCGTGCGTCGGCAGCGTCCGTAAGAACCGCTCGACCTCCGGATCGCGGATGTCGACGCTGCACGGGAGGATGTAGACCTCATCGAACGTGGCCAGGTACGGCGCCAGCAGTTCGGTCATCGAGTGGTAGTGCGCCGAGAGATTGCCGGCGGCCGGGACGAGGAGGACGCGACCTTCGGCCGGATGGCGATCGTACAACTCGACGACGCGCACCTCGTACTCGCGGCAGAGGGCGCGCAGACCGAGCCAGATCAGACCGTCGCCGCAGTTCCCCGGATTCGGCAACACCGCCACCTGGGTGCCGCGGATCCGTTCGAAAAGGTCGCGTACCTTCAACGTGGCAACGCCTTCGCGCGGACGTCGAGCGCCGCGATGCCGGCGCGAAGGGACCGTTCCGGATTTGCGAATCCGGCCAAGACCGGATCGTCCGACGAAAGCGAATCGAACCGGTCGCGTCGCAGAGCCATGCGGATCCGCGCGCCAGGGCCGAAGTCCGCCGAATCGATGCCCGAGATCTGGACGACCAGCGCCCCGACGAAGCAGGCCGCTCGAAGGCCACCCGTCGCATCGATTCGGGTGCCGTTGAACAGATGGAGCCGGTGCGACGCGACCGGCACGAACGCCGCGTCGGCGTCGAGCGCCAGCGCCGGCTCGGCCAACGTCAGGATCGACGGCCACGACGCTTCGATCTCGATCTGGATCCGCACGCTCTGCGGAGAGAGCGCGACCGGCAACGTGAGTGGCGCGAATACGCCGGAAATCAGCCGTACGTGGGCGCGCGCACGGTGGCTCTGCTCGCTTGCGGCGACGACGCAGACCATCGCCCATTCCGAAGGGACGACGTCCTCGGGAGGCGCAAGGTCGAGACCGTGATACATACGCGGCGTCCTTCGACGTGATCTCCACCATCGCCCTGGACGAGCCGGTCGTGACCGGCGCCACGGTGCGTTTCGCATGGTCGGTCACGCCGGCGGCGACGATCGCGAGCGAGACATCGATCGAACTGCGCTTCCCCGACGGTACCGACGTCGCGCGCGTACCGCGCGCCTTGCTCTGGACCGCGGCGATCGCGCTCCTCCATCCGCTCTGGATCTTGCTCCGTCCGTGCGTCGTGCGGTTTCCTATCTCTCTCGCCCCCGAAGTCGCGGAGGTCTGGCAGCGCTTGTTCGACAGTGAAATCGCGACGCTCGAGGCCTATCGGGATACGGACTTTCGCGAACGTTGCATCTTCTTCGAGTTCGGCGGCGAGCTTCTTCCGGCGCCCGAACCGTTCCCCGAACGCGAAGGCGTCGCCGTAGCCTTCAGCGGAGGCAAGGACTCGCTGCTACAGGCCGCACTGTTGGCCGAACTCGGACGGACGCCGACGCTGGTCGCCACGACCTCGCCACTGCCGCCACTGCACGATCATTCGACCGCTCGCCGCGCATACGTCTTGAAGGAAGCGGCAGCGCGGCTGGACGCGCCCTTGATCGAGGTCCATTCGAACGCGCGCGCGCTCTGGCAGAACGCGTTTGCGGCGCAACTCGGCTATCCGCTGGCCGTCTCCGAGCTGACCGATACGCATCTCTATTTCGCCTCGCTCCTGATCGCGGGCGCCGCGTGCGGAGCGACGCATCTCTTCATCGCCTCGGAGGCCGACGTCCAGACGAGCGCCATACGCAACGGCCGCTTCGTACAGATCCTCCACTTCATGTATTCGGTCACGACCCAAGCCGCGATCTCCGCGCTGCTCGAACCTTGGAACATCCGATACACCTCACTCACATCTCCGCTCTGCAACGCCCAGGTCCAGCGCCTGCTGTGGACGCGCTATCCCAGGGTTGCCGACCTGCAATATTCTTGTTGGTACCTGCGCGAAGACCAGAGCGCATGCTCCGATTGCAACCAGTGCCTGCGCATGACTCTCGGCATTCTGGCGGCCGGGAGGGATCCGCGTGATGCCGGCTTCGAGCCGGACCGGGCCCTCGCTCGGGCCGCCGGATGGTTTCCGAAGACCGTAGCGGCCGGCGCAGAGGTGCTTCCGGAGGTCATCGGCCGCGCGCAGTTCACGGCCCAGATGGTCGCGACCGTGCGCGCCATCGATCCCGTGATCGCGCGCACGTTTCTCGACGATGCCGGCTTCGGCGCGTTCGAAGCGTTCGCGACCAGGCTCGCGAAGGAACCGGCACCGCGCGTCGGGATGCGCCCATCGTTCGGCTCGTTCCTCGATCCCCTCGTTCGGGATGGGGCTATCGCGATCTACGCGCAGGCATTCCCGGACGCAGTAGCGGACGATGACCGAGCGACCGCCGCGCGCACGCGCAGTGCGATCCAGTACATCACCGAACCGTTGGACCGCTAGCATGTTGGATACCGAGCCCTACTCGTTGCCGGCGCCCGAACCGCCGCTCGCCGCGCCGCCTCGCGACGCCGGACGGGCCGCGCCGTTGCGCGTCTGCGAGCCCGTGCTGGACGGGAACGAGGCGCGCTATCTCGCGGAGTGTATCGAGCAGAACTGGATCTCGTCGAGCGGCCCGTTCGTCCACCGCTTCGAGGCGGCATTCGCGGGCGCCGTCGGCGCCAGCGTCGGGATCGCTACATCGAGCGGGACGACGGCGCTCCATCTGGCCGTCGCCGCGCTCGGCATCGGACCGGGCGACGAAGTCGTCGTACCGACCTTCACCATGATCGCAAGCGCGAACGCGGTCGCGTACACCGGCGCGACCCCGGTCTTCGCCGACTCCGAGGGCTCGTACTGGAATCTCTCGCCCGCTGCCTTCGAAGCCGCCATCACGCCGCGCACGCGCGCGGTGATCGTGGTGCACGCCTACGGCCATCCCGCCGAGATGGACGAGATCCTCGCGATCGCGCGCCCGCGCGGCATCGCGGTGATCGAGGACGCGGCGGAGGCCCACGGCGCGCGCTATCGGGGCCGCCCGGTCGGAAGCATCGGCGATATCGCCGCCTTCTCGTTCTACGGAAACAAGATCGTGAGCACCGGCGAAGGCGGAATGCTTACCACCAATGATGCCGCGCTGGGTGCGGTCGCGCGCCGATTGCGCGATCACGCCTTTTCGCCCGAGCGTCACTTCTGGCACAAGGAGCGCGGTTTCAGCTATCGCCTGACCAACATGCAGGCCGCCGTCGGGCTCGCGCAGACCGAGCGGCTCGAGACGTTCGTCGAGCGCAAGCGTGCAAATCGCAGCGCGTACGACGCGGCACTCCGCGACGTCCCCGGCGTTTCCGTGCCGTCCGAAGCAAGCGATGTCCGTTCCGTCTTCTGGATGTACCTGATCCTGATCTCGCCGGAGTCCGGGACGACCCGCGACGGTGTGCGCGAGAGGCTCGCGGGCCGCGGTATCGAGACGCGCAGTGCGTTCGTCCCGCTCCATCTCCAGCCGATCTATCGCGACGCGTGGCCCGACGCCCGTTTCCCGGTCGCCGAGCATGTCGGCAGCCGGGGTCTCTACCTCCCGAGCGGCACCGGCTTGACCGACGCGGATATCGCCTTCGTCGCGCGCGAAGTCGCGCGCGCATGTCCGGGGTGAACGCACCTCCCGTTCTGTTCGTGGCCGGCAAGCATCCGATCCGCGAGATCGGCGGGTTCGGTCACTCGGGTTACGTGCGTTCCCACGCGCGCGCCGCAACGCTCGCCGGTTACGATCCGCAGATATTCTGCTTTGGCGGCGATGACGTGCAAGAGCACGAGCCGTTCGGCACGGTGCATCAGCAGGCGTTGCACGGATCGCCGCGGCAACGCGAGATCCGCTCGCTCGGGCCACGCCTGGCCGACGCGATCGTCGCCTTCGCGAACGCGCGGCCTGCCGGCGAGCCGATCCTGATCCACGGCTTCGGCGTTTGGACGTACGCAGCGACCCTCGCGCGCAGACGTCTGCCCGGCCGCCGAGTGGCGATCGTCGCATCGTCCTACACCACCCATCTCGACGAGTCGCGCGCGATGTTCGCCGGAAGCCTGGCCAACGGGACCTTTCGGCAACGCGTATCCTTGGGCGCCGAGGCGCTCTGGTCGGCTCTGGCGATCGATCGGTACGAGCGCCTCGCCTATCGGGATGCGGACATCCTCGCCGTCAACTACGATGCGGTCCGCCGCGCGATCGTCCGCCGGCATGGAGACTCGGCAAACGCTCGCATCGTCCGGTATACCAGCGACCAAGCCTTCGTCCATCCGGCCCTCGCGAGCCCGCCGCGGCCCGCACGCGTTCGACCCAAGATCGTCTCGCTCTCGGGGCACTTCCAACGCAAGGGCATCGACGTGTTGCTGCATGCCTACGCACTCCTCCGCGATCGCGGGATCCCGTTCGAAGCCGACCTGATCGGCGGCGGCTCGCTCCTCGAAGCCCATCGCGTTCTGGCTACGCGTCTCGGATTGGACGACCTCGTGAGGATCCGCGGCGTCGTGCCGGACGTCGCGCCATATCTTACGGACGCCGACATCTTCGTGCTGCCGTCGCGGAGCGAACAGAGCGGAGCCCTCGCGTTGATCGAGGCGCTCTCGCATGGACTGCCCGCGGTCGCATCCGCCTGCGACGGCATCCCGGAGGACCTGACCGGTTCGGAGGCCGGCATTCTGGTCGAGCCGGGCCAGGCCGGAGCGCTCGCGGAAGCTCTAGGGCGACTGCTTGCCGACCCCGAGGAACGCGCCCGCCGCTCGATGGCAGCGCGGGAGCTGTTCCGTGAGCGTTTCTCCCCGCAGGCGTTCGCAAGCGACATCGGTCGCATGTATGAGGAAGTTCTCGCGCCGCGCTGAAGGACTCATTTCGGCCTCCGAGAATCAGGCCCGGTCGCCGCGACACGCGCGGCCGCGGGGGATTAGCTCAGTTGGTAGAGCACTTGCATGGCATGCAAGGGGTCATCGGTTCGAGTCCGATATTCTCCACCATATCCAAACCCGCATGGAACCTAGGTTTCGGCGGGTTTCGCTTTTGTCGAGTCCACCGCTACGGGCTTGTTTTTCTTTCGTGGTATACTGCGCTCTGCGGAGTACGCCGGACGATCGCGCCGCGGGGCGGTGAGGAAAGTCCGGGCTTCATCGGGCAGGGTGCAGGATAACGTCCTGTCGGGGCGACTCGAAGGAAAGTGCCACAGAAACAAACCGCCGGGCTTGCCCGGCAAGGGTGAAATCGTGAGGTAAGAGCTCACGGGGCACCGCGGAGACGTGGGCCCGGGTAAACCCCACCTGAAGCAAGATTGCGGGATTGCCTCGTTCGCGAGGCCGGGCGGCCCGCCCGACGCCGGCAATCGCACCGAGGTACGCGGTGACGCGTGCCCCAGATAGATGATCGTCACCCGCAAGGGGACAGAATCCGGCTTACAGGCGTGCTCCGCAACTAAAACCAGTCTTCAGGAGTCTATACTGTCATCGTGAGCGACCAGAAATTCACCCCCGAAATGACCGTCGACGAGGCGTTCAAAATGCACGCCGGCGCGCGTCGCGTCTTCGCCCGCTTCCACCTGGGCGGCTGCTCGAACTGTTCCATCAGCGAGAGCCACACCATCGGTGCCGTCAGCGCCGACTACGGTATTCCGCTCGATATGCTGCTCGGCGGCTTGAACGCGCTCTGGGATGAGGGCGGCCTCTCGATCGGCGACAAGGTCCGGATCCCCGACGAGATCCGCGCCAAGATCCCGCAGTTGGCGGGTCTCCCCGAGACGGGCGAGATCACCGGCCTCGAGAGCGGCGCCTATACCGCCGAGTTCGGCGAGGTGCGCCTGCAAGGGCTCGCCGAGGACTTCATCCCGGTCGAAGCCACCGCTTCTCCGGCCTAGCTTCCCTACGGGGTTGGCTCGATGGGCTTCCGGAACGGGAAGCCCTCGTCAATTCCGTGCCAGTGGGCGATGCGCTTCTCGCCCGCTTTCCAGCAGAGGTAGATCGGATTGCCGTCCCGGACCGCAGGGAAGTCGAGCAGGCCTAAGTCAATGTCCTTGACGATGCAGCCGAACGCTTCGATCCGATGGATCAATCGCACGATCTCGCTCTTCCGCTCGCCGAACTTCGGCGGTGGGAACGGCGCGCGCACGCCCGCCAAGCGCGGCGTCGGCGTACCGACCCCGCCGGCCGAAGCGCTCTGCTCGAGCAGCGTGATCGCCAGATCCCGGCGTTTGGCCAGCAGTTCGAAGACCAGCGGCGCGATGCGCGGTATCAGGGCATTTGCGCGTTCGAGCGAAAAGGACTTCATGTCGCTAGATCGTTCCCCAAGATCGTGATGTCCGAGCGCGTCGTCTTCGTGACCGGCCTCTCCGGCGCCGGCAAGAGCCAGACCATGAAGACGTTTGAGGATTTGGGCTTTTACTGCGTCGATAACCTGCCTCCGGCGCTTGCCGTGCAGACGCTCGCACTCTTGGACGACGCCCGCATCGGAAAGCCCGCGCTGGCACTCGACGTGCGTAGCGGCGGTCCGCTCGGCGACGCACTGGCGACCATCGCCCGGGTGGCGGAGACGCGGCCGGTCGACGTGCTCTTCCTCGATGCGCGCGACGACGTCTTGGTGCGCCGGTATAGCGAGACCCGTCGCCGCCACCCGTTCGCTTCGGCCGGATCGCTCGGCGACGCGATCGCGGTCGAACGCGCCGCGCTCTCGGCCGTCCGCGAACGGGCCACCCACGAACTCGACACGACGGGCATGACGCACGCGCTGCTCAAGGAACGGATCGGCGAACTCTTCGCCACGGACGACGGCACGCCGCACTTGGCCGTCAGCGTCGAGGCCTTCGGGTTCAAGTACGGGGTCCCGCTGGACGCCGATCTGCTCTTCGACGTGCGCTTTCTGCGCAATCCCAACTACGACGATGCGCTCCGTCCGCTCACCGGCACGGATCCGGCCGTGGCGGCGTACATCGAAGCGGATCCGTTTCTCGAACCGTTTCTGGAGCATCTTTTCGCCTTGGTCGAGTTCCTGATCCCGCGCTACATCGCCGAGGGCAAAGCTCAGCTCACGATCGCGGTCGGCTGCACCGGGGGTCGGCATCGTTCGGTCTACGTGGCTTGTCGGCTCGCCGAACTTCTCGCTCGGGACGCACGCGTCTCGCGCGTCCTCGACCTGCGGGACACCGCTCGCTGATGGGAAGCGCGATGGTCCGCCTGCGCTGGTTGCTCCCCGGCCTCGGCGTCAAACGTTGGCTCGTACTCGCGCTGATCGGCGTCGTCTTGCTGGTCAACGGCGTCGATCGGTGGATGGTCGCCGAAGGTTTGACCATGCATGTCAACGAGGTGCTCGATGGGATCGTGGACGACTACATGTCGCCGGCGTACCTCGCCTACGTCTTCGGCGGCGCCGGCGTTCTGCTGATCGTCGTCGGTATCCGTATGTGGCTGCGCGCGATCGTCCGCGCGACCTTGGTGCGCGGCGCGAGCGGTAGTCTGGTCGACACGCTGCTCGGCATGCGTCTCAACCAAGGCTATAAGATCGTCGCGGTCGGCGGCGGCACCGGCCTCTCCACCCTGCTGCGCGGGCTCAAACGTCATACCTCGAATCTGACCGCCATCGTGACCGTGAGCGACGACGGCGGCTCGTCCGGAAGGCTGCAAAAAGAGCTCGGCGTGCTGCCGCCGGGCGACGTGCGTAACTGCCTGGTCGCGCTCGCCGACGACGAAGCCATGGTCACCGATCTCTTCCGCTACCGGTTCTCCGAAGGCGAAGGGCTCTCGGGTCACTCGTTCGGCAATCTCTTCCTGGCCGCCATGACCGGCATCACCGGTAACTTCGATATCGCGATCAAGCATTCGAGCCGCGTGCTCAACATCGTCGGGCGAGTTCTTCCCGCGACCCTCGGCGTGGTCAAGCTCTGCGCCAAACTCGTCGACGGCAGCACCCTCGAGGGCGAGACCAACATCTCGACCGCCCACGCGCCGATCGAGCGCGTCTACTTCGATCCGCCGCGTGCCGAGCCGCTCGACGAAGTGATCGACGCGATCCGCGACGCGGACGCGATCGTGCTCGGCCCGGGCTCGCTCTACACGTCGATCCTTCCGAATCTCCTGGTGAATCGCATCGCCAAGGCGATCGAAGCGTCGTCGGCCGTCAAGATCTACGTCTGCAACGTGATGACCCAACCGGGCGAGACGGACGCGATGACCGCATCCGAACACGTCGGGCGCCTGCTCGAGAACGCCCATGCCCGCGTCTGCGACTACGTCGTGGTGAACGATCGTCCGCCGCAGAAGCTGTTGGCGGTCTATGCGACCGAGGGCCAGGTCCCGGTCGTGGCCGACGTCGCGAAGATCGAGTCGATGGGGTTGCGCGCGGTACGCGCGCACGTGATCAGCGAGACCGATACGGTCCGGCACGATTCCGACAAACTGGCGGAGACGGTGATCGATATCGTCGCCGGCGAGGTCGCGCGGCGCGCCTCCTTCGTCAAACCCGCGCGCGACTACGAACGCGCACCGGCCTCACGGTGAGGTCGCTTTTTCCATCGTCAGGCTGAGCGCGAACGGCTTGTCCGATTCGGTCCGCGCGCTCCCGGTGAAGGGCGCGTAGCCTTTCGCCTCGACCGTGAAGTCGAAGTCGCCGCTCGGAACGTTCTCCACCGTGAAGGTGCCGTCGTCGCCCGTGATCGCGATCAGGATCGCGTCCACGGTGATGTGGGCCCCCACGATCGGCACGTTCGTCGCGCGATCGAGGACGGTGCCGGTGATGGTCCCGTGTTGGCCGACGGGCGGCAGCGCGTCCGTGTTACAGGCGGCGAGCATCCCGACCAGGACCGCGGCTACGGCGAGCGTTCGTGCAAACATGCGCATTACACGAGGTTCTAGCGATTGGAGCCCGCCCCTGTGACTCCGGCAGATCCGCACAGGCACCGCCCCGCGCGGCGCGGAAGGCTTGCTCGACTACCCCGCCCTTGGAGGTTCCCTGTCTTGGCCACGGCTTCGACCGACCGGACTAGCGGTCCGATGTATGCAGATAATGCTCTCGCCGCGATCGGCAACACCCCGCTGGTGCGGCTGAACAAGGTCACCGACGGCGCCGAATGCCTGGTCCTGGCGAAGGTCGAGTATATGAACCCGGGGGGAAGCGTCAAGGATCGCCCCGCCGTCGCCATGCTGCGCAAGGCCGAGGAAGCCGGATTGCTCAAGCCGGGCGGCACGATCGTCGAGCCGACCAGCGGCAACACCGGTTCCGGCCTCGCGATGGCGGCCGCCATTCACGGTTACCGTTGCATCCTGGTGATGCCGGACAAGATGTCCAAAGAGAAGATCGATCTGCTTCGCGCCTACGGCGCCGAGGTCGTGGTCACGCCGAGCAACGTACCGACCGATTCGCCCGAGTCGTACTACGGCGTCGCGAATCAGCTCGCGTCCGAGATCCCGGGCGCCTATCAGCCGAACCAGTTCCACAACCATCACAACCCGGACGCGCACTACGCGACCACCGGTCCGGAGATCTGGGAGCAGACCCGCGGAACGATCACCCACTTCGTCGCCGGCGTCGGCACGGGCGGCACGATCTCGGGCACCGCGCGCTACCTCAAGGATCAGAACCCCAAGATCCACGTGGTCGGCGCCGATCCGGAAGGCTCGATCTATTCGGGCGATACGCCGCGGTCGTACTCGGTCGAAGGCATCGGCATGAATTATCTGCCCGAGACCGTCGACCTCAAGGTCATCGACGAGATGGTCCGCGTCTCGGATCGCGAGTCGTTCATGATGGCGCGCCGGATCACTCGCGAGGAGGGACTTCTGGTCGGCGGTTCGTCCGGTACGGCCGCCGTCGCCGCCGTGAAGCTCGCCAAGACGTTGCCGAAAGAGGCGATCGTCGTCGTGATCTTCCCCGACTCGGGCCGCGGCTATATGTCGAAGATCTTCAACGACGAGTGGATGATCGCAAACGGCTTCATGGCCGAGGGCAAGCGCCGCGCCACCGTCGGCGACGTGTTACGGAGCAAGACGCCCGCCCCGCCGCTGATCACCGTTCAAGAGAAAGACACCGTCCGGACCGCGCTCGACCTGCTCCGCCGGTACGAGATCTCGCAGATCCCGGTCGTGCGCGGCCACGAGCTGGTCGGCAGCGTCAACGACATCGCCGTCATGCAGGCCGTCTTCGATCAGTCCGACATCCTTCACAAGCCCGTCAGCGAAGTGATGGGGCGTCCGTTCCCGACGCTCGAAGCGTTCGACGAGATCGACCGCGCGTATAAACTGATGACGCTCGCCAACGCCGCGATCGTGATCACCGATGCGGGCGAACCGATCGGCGTGCTCGCGCGCCAGGACATCATCTCCTATCTCTCCACCTCGTCGGAAGTTCCGAAGAAGTAACGCCATGAAGTTCGCAACCAAAGCCATCCACGTCGGCCAGGGCGCCGACCCGACCACCGGCGCGACGATCGTGCCGATCTACCAGACTTCGACGTTCACCCAGACCCGCGTCGGCGAGCACAAAGGCTACGACTACGCGCGTACCGCGAATCCGACGCGGTCGGCCCTCGAAGCGCAGTTGGCCTCGCTCGAAGGGGCCGACTTCGGGGTCGCCTTCTCGAGCGGCGTCGCGGCGACGTCGGCCGTGATCAATCTGCTCTCGGCCGGCGACCACGTGATCGTCGGCGACGATCTCTACGGTGGCACCTATCGCCTCTTCTCGCGCGTCTACGCGCGCTATGGGCTCGAGTTCACCTACGTCGATATGAGCGACCTCGCGGCCGTCCGCGCGGCGGTCCAGCCGAATACCAAGCTCTTCTGGCTCGAGACGCCGACCAATCCGCTGCTCAAGCTGATCGACATCGCGGCCATCTGCGCGATCCGCGCGCCGGGCCAACTGGTCGCGGTCGACAACACCTTCGCGTCGCCCTACTTCCAGCAACCGCTCGCGCTCGGCGCCGACATCGTCGTGCACTCCACCACCAAGTACATCGGCGGTCACAGCGACGCGGTCGGCGGGATCGCGATCACGAGCGATCCGGCCCTCCACGAGACGCTCAAGTTCCACCAGAACGCGGTCGGCGGCGTGCCCAGTCCGAACGACGCGTGGCTGACGATGCGCGGCGCGAAGACGCTCGCGATCCGGATGCGCGAGCACGAGTTCAACGCCCGCAAAGTGGCGGCGTTCCTCGAATCGAACGACGAGATCGAAAAGGTCTACTACCCGGGGCTGGCATCGCATCCGCAGCATGAATTGGCGAAGCGCCAGATGAGCGGCTTCGGCGGCATGGTCTCGTTCGTCCTGACCGGCCCTCAAGAGCGCGCACTCGATTTCGCGCACCGCATGCAGTATTTCAGCCTGGCGGAGTCGCTCGGCGGCGTCGAGTCGCTGATCTGTCATCCGGCGCGCATGACGCATGGCTCGATCCCCAAGGACGAGCGCGAACGTCGCGGCATCACGGACGGACTGCTCCGCCTCTCGGTCGGCATCGAAGACGCCGACGATCTGATCGCCGATCTCAAGGCGGCGATCGAAGCGACCGTACTGGCGAAGCGTTAGACGATTACAGTCGGCCCCTCGGGAAACGGACCGCACTTACGTTGCTGAGGGCCGCCTTCGCTTCGGCCTCGGTCAACTCACCGAGCCGGCCCGAGATCGAGATCGCGACGCCACGCAGACCGTCGAACCAGATGACCTGATAGATCTTCATCGCATCGAATCCGCTTCCGGCGGTGATCGACATGAAGTAGGCCGGCATGCCGTTCTTCAGCGTCATCGGCGACTTGCTCCCGATGAAGACGCCGTCGATCTTCTCTCGCAGTTCGTTCTCCGTCGAGACCTCGTAGCCGAGGACGTCCTTGCCGTCGTACGGCTCGATCGTGATCTTGATGATGCGCTGGTTCGGCTGACCGAAGAATTTGCCCCAGACGGCGACGGTGGTCGGCTTGTCGACCTTGGTCGAATCGACCACTTGGCTGCCGCCGAAAAAGAAGTCCGTCGGGGCTTCGAAATGCATCGCCTCGTCGTCGTAGGTATGGACGTTGACGTAGCCCACTGGGGTAGCGGTCGGCGCCGGTGCGGGCGCTTGCGGAGCGGCGGCGACGAGCGTGAGGATCAAGAGCGGGGCGAACAGGGACTTCATTCGTTCTCCAAGATTTCCGAGAGGGCGGGCAACGAGACGGCGTAGCGGTACCCGACGTTGCGGTGATCGTCGTCGAACTCCTCGTGGCGAACGCCGAGGCCCAGGGTCTTGATCGCGCGGGCCATCTCGCGAGCCCCGATATCGAGGCCGTATTCGTCGCGGCGGCCGCAATCGAGGTAACGAAGACGGAGTCGGCCGAGTTCCGCCGCCCGGCGCGGGGCTTCTTCCACCGGGTCGTAGGCCATCCAGCGTGCGAAGACGGTCTCATCGAGCGCGCCGGTCTCGCGGTGCCAGGGGAGGTCGATATCGAACGGCGTCGCGCTACCGGGCGAGTACGCTGCCGCGTACCCGAGCATTTCCATCGTCTGGTACTCGGCTTGCGTGCGCTTGTGCTTGTTCTCGAACACCTCCACGAACGCGCGGATGTCGTAGCCGTGAGCCTCGAGCATGCGCGACGCGGCCGGAAACGACGGCGGCGATGCATACCGGAAATAGCTATCGCCGCTGTGCGACGCGAACGCGCAGAAGACGCCGGGGAAGCGCATCGTCAGGTGCATAGATCCGAATCCGCCCGAAGACTTGCCGGCCAGCGCGCGGCCACCTTCGCTCGCGATCGTGCGATACGTGGCGTCGACGTGCGCGACCACCTCGCGGGTGACGTAGGTGCCGTACGCGCCGTTCTGGATCGAATCCACGAACTGCGAACCACCCAAGCGCGAGAAGCCGTCGACCATCACGACGATGGTGGGCTTCATGGTCCCCTCGACGATCAACCGATCCGCCCACTGCGCGACGTTGGTCTCCCACGGTCGCGCGCCGATCAGTCCGGCGGCACTCCCGGTATAGCCGTGTAAGATGTAGACGACCGGGTAGCGCTTGGAACCGCCGGCGTCGTAGCCGGGCGGGAGATAGGCGACGACCGGCCGCGAGGACGGATCCCCGAGCGGATTGTTCGCAAGCGCGGCACTCTCGATGAAGTCGATGCGAACATCGCCGCGCAGCCCGAGCAGGCGCGCGTAGGGTGAGACCATCGAGGGCATGAAGGAGGCCTTCCATGCAACGCGCTATCGGCCTGCGCGGCGCCGTCGCCGTCAACATCATCACGATGGTCGGCATCGGACCGCTCATCACCATCCCGCTGGTCCTCTCGGCGATGAACGGTCCACTCGCGCTGATCGGGTGGATCGCGGGTGCCTTGGTCGCGCTCTGCGACGGGCTGGTCTGGGCGGAACTCGGCTCGCGCTATCCCGGCTCGGGTGGCACCTACGTCTTCTTGCGCGAGATCTTCGGGCCGCAGAAATGGGGCCGCTTCTTCGCGTTCTTGTTCAACTGGCAGTTCTTGCTCTATGCGCCGTGCCTGTTGGCGAGCGGCTACATCGGCTTCGCGGGCTATGCGACCTACCTGTTCCCGCAGATCGGTTCGTCGTGGTGGCTGCAACATGGCCTCGAGGCCGGCATCGGCCTGCTCACGATCGCGCTGCTCTACCGGCGGACCGGCCGCGTCGCGCAACTCGGGATGGCGTTCGCCGTCTGTGCGGTCGCGACGCTGGTGCTCGTGATCGTGGCGGCCGCACCCCACGTCAACCTGCACCAGGCTTTCGCGCTCTCCGGACCGGTACGCTTCGATTGGGGCTTCCTGGCGGGCTTCGGCGGCGCGCTCTTCGTGACGCTCTACGACTATGTCGGCTATGCGGATGCGGCCCTGCTCGGCGACGAGGTCAAGGAACCGAACCGCACGATTCCGCTCGCCATCGTGATCTCGATCGCGATCGTCACGCTGCTCTACATCTGCTTGCAGATCGGCGTGCTCGGCGTCGTGCCGTGGCAGTCGCTGGTCGGCATCAACGGGGCCGCACCGCCCGCGGATGCCCAGTTCGTCGCATCGACCCTGGTCGCGAAGGCCTGGGGGTATTGGCCGGCGCTCGTCGTGACCGTGCTCGTCCTGGTGACGGCGTTCGCGTCCGTCTACGGAAATCTGCTCGGGTTCTCGCGCATCCCGTTCGCGGCCGCACGCGATGGCGAGTTTCCCGCGATCTTCGCGCGCTTGCATCCGACCAAGGAGTTCCCGTACGTCGCCTTGCTCGTGATCGGCGGACTCTCGATCCTCGCGTGCGCCTTCACACTCGATCAGGTGATCGCGTTTCTGACCGCCGGAATCGTGCTCGTCCAGGCGGTGTTGCAGATCGTCGCGGTCGTCCTGTTGCGGCTCCGCAAAGACCGCGCACCGTTCCGGATGCCGCTCTTCCCGCTCCCGGTCATCATCGCGCTCGGCGGATGGCTCCTCGCATTCTTTTATACCGGCGCGACCGCGATCGTGCTCGGCATCGGTTGGCTCGCGATCGGCGCGGTCGTCTTCTTGATCACCGCCAGCCGTAAACGCTGGTGGCCGTTCGTCGCCGTCGCGCTCCTCGCGCTCCTGCTCCCCGCGCACGCGAGCGCAGCCGATTCGTGGAAAACCTGGAACACCAGCAAGGTCGTCTCGATCGACGGCTATCCCGCATTCTCGATCGACGGCAAGCCGACGTTCGTCAGTGGTGCGGCCTTCTTCTACGAACGGATCCCCGCAGCCGACTGGGGAGAGGCGCTGGCGAACTACGCAAACGTCGGCTTCGACACCATCGACGTGTACGTACCTTGGAACTGGCACGAACTCGCGGACGGAGTCTTCGACTTCACCGGAAAGACGAACCCCTCGCGCGATCTCCGGGCGCTCCTGGAAGCCGCCCACTCCCGACATCTCCATGTCATCCTACGACCTGGCCCGGTCATCCGCAACGAATGGCGCAACGGCGGCTACCCGGCGTGGCTGTTGCAACGGCCGGAATACGCGATGCCCATACACGACGTACTCGAGGGGCGGTATCCGGCGACGGCGACATTGCAGAACGCCCAAGCCGATGCTGCTGCGGACGAGTGGATGCACAATCCGACGCACCTCCGCTACGCATCGCGGTGGCTCCGAACGGTGCTCCGCGCCGTGGAACCATGGTCGGGCGAGATCGTCGCGATCGCCCTCGACGACGATCAAGGTGCGTATATCGACAACGATACGTGGCCGGGCAAGCACTGGCACACGTATATGGCGACCCTCGCGCGAACCGTCCGCTCGGTCGTCGGCCCACGCGTTCCGCTCTTCATCAATACCTATCAGATGAAGGTCACTGCATCGGCGCCGGTCTGGGCTTGGGGGAACTGGTATCAAAGCGACGCCTACGCGATCGGGGATCACGATCTCGCGCAGCTCGCGTTCTCGACCGCGCTGCTGCAGACACAGCCCGGTCTTCCCGTCATGGTCAGCGAGTTCCAGGCCGGCTGGCTACAGGGCGCGGACGAGGTCGCTCCGCGGCCTGCGGATCCCGGAAACACCGCGCTTGCATTGCACGAGATGTTTCAACTCGGCGCCAAAGGCATCGTCGACTTCCCGCCCATGGACACACTGACACCCGCCGGTTGGGAAGCCCCGTGGTCGAATCGACTGTATCGCTGGGATGCGGCCCTCGACGTCGGACAAGTGCGGACCCCGCGCTTCGCCCCGACGCAGCAGGCCTATACGTTCTTCCGCACCTATCGCGACTATCTCGGCACGCTGCATCCGAAAGCCGACGTTGCTATAGCCTGGATGCCCAGCGCGTATGACGCGGCTTGGATGAGCAACGCGCTGATCTATCGTATCGCGGCCCAGACGATCTCGCTCCAACAGCGCTGTCGGGCACTGGCGCTGACCTGCTCGTTCGTCGACCTTCGCTACGCGAACGCGACGACGCTCGCGCGAACTCGAGTGCTTATCGTCCCGGCGCTCGGCCTTCCCTACCGCTACGTAGATGCGGCAGAGCGCAACCTCGCTCGCTTCCGCTCGAGCGGCGGTACCGTCGTCGCCGACGCCGACGCTGCGCGCTCGCGGATCTCTCCGGCAAACGGAGGCATCATCGACGGCACGCTGCTCGTCGCGCCCGATGGACGTTCCGGCGTCTTCGACGTCATCAACCAGGGCTCCGAGGTTCGCTCCATCCCGTCCACGCGGCTCGACCTCGGCCGTCGCACCGTAATCCTGCAGCACTTCGTCGTGCTCCCGCGATCCGGTGCGGACGTCTTTCTCGGCAGCGCTCCGCAGGTCAAGACCTACGAGCGAAGACCCGCCGGCAAAGACATCGTCACGTATCTCCCGCTCGCTCCGGGCGCGACACTCGATTGTGTTCCATTCGACCACATCCCGTACGACGCAAAGGGCGCTCGCGTTGCGGCGACGGACCAGCTTTGCGATGGCGAGCCGACGTATACGCTGCAGAACGAGAACGTTGTGGCCATCATCTCGGCGAACGCCGGCGCGGGCTCGATCTACTTCGGCAGCCGCCCCGAAGGCGCAAACGCCTTCACCACGATCGGCGCCCTGCGCGACGACGTGCAAACGCCACCGACGCCGTCACCGCGCGACTACATCGCCAAATACACACATCCGATCGAAACCGGGACGTTCAACCGCCCCTACCTCTGCACGCCATCGACGAACGCCGGCGTCGCGACGCTCCGTTGCACCTACGACGCGCCCGATCTCGGTCCGGTCTCGGTCCATTTCGAAAAGACCTACACCCTCGCACCCGACTCCCGCGAACTGGTAGTCACCTTGCGGGCGTCGGCTCCAGCCGTCTCGATCTCCGCGATCACCGAGAATGCCAACCTGCTCCAGGTCCTCTTCGACCAAGATCCCGGCGTGACGGCGGCCATCGAGCACAAGCCCGGCTACCGCCTCCTTCGCGTCAGCTACCCTGCGAACACCACGGCGACCATTCGCTTCACGCTACAAGGACCAACGCCCGCGTCCGCGAACCCGCGGTAGTCGCCCTGGGGAAGTGGCGGAATGGCAGACGCAACCGCCTCAAAAGCGGTCGAGGCGACTCATGTGGGTTCGAGTCCCACCTTCCCTACCAACCTTAAACGAGGTGAGCGCACGATGGCCACGCCGACGATATGGACCACATCGGTCTTCCGTGGCAAAGCGACGGTGCTTCAACTCCGGCGCGCGGTGCGCGACCTTCGGGACGGCAATCGCCGCTTTGCACGAGCCGATGCTCCCGAGCTTGCGACGCTCCTCGCCGAATCGGTCACCGAGCTCTGGACCGCCGGTCGCGACGCGCACAACGTCGAACAATCCCTGACGGCTGGCAAGATCCAGAACCTCCGCGTCGCCGCGCGTCGTCTTGACGGTATCGTCATTCCCGCCAACCGGATCTTCAGCTTTTGGCGTCAGGTCGGCCGAGCGACGCATCGCGGCGGATACGTCATGGGTCGCGAACTGCGCGAGGGTTGCATCGTTCCGGCTGTCGGCGGTGGACTCTGCCAACTCTCCAACGCGCTCTACGATGCCGCTCTCCGGGCCGGCCTCGAGATCGTGGAGCGGCACGCCCACAGCGTCGTCGTTCGCGGATCGCTTGCGGAGATCAACCGCGATGCGACGATTTTCTGGAACTACGTCGACCTCCGCTTCCGTTCGGATCGCGCCGTCCGCCTGGAGGTACGACTGACGGAGACGGACCTTATCGTCCGTTACTGGGGATCCGGGAGCACCGCAGCGCCACGGCATCCGGAAGGCGGAGCAGATTCGGTCGACGCCGGGGCGCCGGGTGAATGCGCGAGTTGCGGCGAGCATCACTGCTTCCGCAAGAACGATGTGCTTGCGTCCCGCTCCGGACGCTTCGGCCGGACGGCATACCTCGTCGACGAATTCTGGCCCGAGTTCGATACATACATGGCGGGCTCGGCGGACCCGGAAGATCTGCTCTTCGTCCCCTTCCGCGGGCGCCTCGGGCGAGGCTCCTACAGTTGGAACGTGGCACCTTTCTCCGAGGTGCGCGAGAGCCGCGTCGTCACCGTTCTTCGGGCGCTTCGTTCGCGCCGCGCAGCGGCGCAAGGGCCGGTGCGGCAGCGCGTCCTCTTGGATGGCGCGGCTCGACTCGCGCAGAGCTTCGGCGTGCACCTGCCACACGACGTGACGCACGTCGTCGTCATGCAACATCTTCTACCCGCGCTCTGGTCGGGAGGCCATCTCGGTGGGCGGACGTTCGATGTGCTGATGACCGGCCTGCCCCTCGATCGCCTCCAGCGAACGCTCGACGACGCGTACCTTCTGCATCCGGCGAGTCCCACGCTTCACGATTATCGGGTCGACCCGCAATTGATTGCGACGGAAGCCGAGGCGCTCGTCGCGGCCCGGAGTTGCATCTCCCCACACGCCTACGTGCGCGCCGCGATCGGTTCGCAAGCCGTCGCAATTCCGTGGGATATCCCGGTCGCCGAACGCCGTTGGGCGTCACCGAGAGGCGAAGGGCGAAGGGCCATCGTGTTCCCCGCCCCGACCCTCGCGCGAAGAGGCGCGTTCGAAGTGCGAGCGGTGGCGCGCGCGCTCGACTTGCGCGTCATCGGGCCCGGAATCGAGTTCGAAGGAGATGATTTTTGGGAGGGCGTTGCCTACGAACGATGGACCTCTGCTACCGATGCGTTCGAGTTTGCCACGGCGGTCGTGTTGCCCGCGTTTGTCGAACATCGGCCGCGCTTACTCCTGGCAGCCGCAGCATCGGGCGTCCCGGTGATCGCAACCGAGAACTGCGGGTTGCGAGGGATCTCGGGGGTCGTCGAAACGCGAGCCGGTGAGGACCGGGCATTGACCGACGCGGTCGCGCACGCCATCGGCTGAGGTAGTTACGTGGCGCGTCCCGAAGAGTCCGCATGCATGCACGACGACTCCCCCTCCAAGGCGATTCCCGGCGATCGAGCCCTGACGCTCCGTGCGCTCGCGGTCCGCTTCCTGGTCGGCGACGATATCGATATCGTGGGAGCTAGCACCGCGCCCGGCGTGCAGACGTTGGAGACCGCGCTCTCCTCGCTCCACGGCGACATCGACTGCGGTGATTCACCGGACGTCGTCGAACTCATACTCGGTCTGTGCGCCGGCTCCGAGACATCGGCAACCCTCACCGGAACCACGCGCGAGACGTTCGAGCCGACGGCCGCGCAACTGCGCGCGTTCGGGGCGCGCGTCGAGACCACCAACGGTGGACTACCGATCGTCGTAGGCGGCACGCTCGCACCGCAGACGCGCGCGTTTCTGCTCGTCAATCCGAGCCGGGGGACGAGCGCTGCGCTGACCCTCGCCGCGCGGAGGGCCGGCGTCGCGATCGGGATCCGCGGCGACAAGAGCTACGACGACGGAGCCGAGCGGCTCCTCGCGTACCTCGATGCGACGGGCGCACGGACGATCGCGATCCCGCGCGATTTTCACGAAGCGGCAACAATGCTGGTCGACGCGACGATCACGCCTGGTGCGCGCGTGCGGCTCGAAAGGATCGGTGCCGATCCATTGCGCACCGGCCTGCTCGACGTGCTCTCGGCGATGGGGGCACCGGCGACCCGCGAGAATGAGCGAGATCTTTGCGGGTCGCCGGTCGCCGACCTGGGCGCACGCCACGCTCCGCTCCGCGGGACCACCGTCGCAGGCGATCTTCTCGCCCGCTCGCGTCCCGAACTGGACCTGATCGCGCGGCTAGCGGAGAACGCCGTCGGGGAGACCCGCGTGCTCGGGCGCGATCTGCCCGATCCGGCCGGAAGATTCGAGCGGCTTCCGAACGGGATTGCGTTCCCCGGCCTTCGCGCCGATACTGAGAAGGTGAGCGAGACGACCGCATGACCGCCGCGATGGCCTACACCGCCGATGAGTTCGGACGCGAGTCCCAGCACTTGGAGACCCTGACCTGGGAGTCGCTCTGCATCGAGCGCGGCAGCAACCTGCTCGTGTGCGGTTACGGACCCGAAGCCCAGTGGGTCCGTCGGGCGCTGGCGACCGGAGCGACCGTGAGCGTGATCGAGCATCGCGAAGAAGCGATCCGACGCTTCGGCAACCTGTCGGCAAAGCTCATCCGCGGCAGCACGTCGGTCATCCCGGCCAAAGAGAGCAGCTTTGACGTCGCCGTCTCGATCCATTACCTGCATGAGACGGACCCGTTCTTCCACGCCCAGATCGTGAGCGAACTCGCGCGCGTCGCCAAACGCGTCGCGATCGTCGAGC
Source organism: Vulcanimicrobiota bacterium (assembly GCA_041690835.1). Taxonomy (GTDB): domain Bacteria; phylum Vulcanimicrobiota; class Vulcanimicrobiia; order Vulcanimicrobiales; family Vulcanimicrobiaceae; genus JALYSX01. The sequence goes on from JBEPVY010000008.1 coordinate 23,268, forward strand.
CGTCGCCGCCGTCCGATCCGCTCGGCAAACGGATCGCGTTGCTCTATTCGCAAGCCAAGCGCGAACTCGGACAATTCGAATACTACCAGCCGATGGAGTACTGGAAGAAACTGCTCCAATCCGTCAAGGCCGAGGTCTCGCAACACGTCTTCGCCTTCTCGAAGGTCCCGCCGCGCGAGTATCTCGCCGATACGATCGCGTTGCTGCTCGACACGATGGAAGTCGAGGAGGTGCCGCCGCAGTATCTCGAAGAGCTGCGCGCCATCGCCAAACGCCCCGGGTCGATGCTGCTGCCGCAAGCGCGCTACGTGCTCGTCGGCGCGACCGCGGGCGAACTGCCGGAACCATCGTTCTCCAAACGCGGCGCTGCGCCCGAAGCGATCGCGGCGCACCCCCAAGTCCAGCCGCAAGCCGCGCTCGAACCAGCCGCGGCGACCGCATCCGCACCGCCGACCGCATACGAGAAACCGGTGACGCGCGAAGCCGGCTACGAGTTTCCGCCGATCGACGCCCCGCCCGCCGTCGAGCCCGCGCCCGCGCAGTTCGGCATTTCGAACGATCCCCCGCCGGCGTTCGTGCCGGGCCTGCCGTTCGGCGCGCCGACCCCGCCCGATGTCGCGCCCATGAACGAACAGGCTCCGCCCGCAACGCAACCACCGTTCGGCGTACCGTTCGCAGTGCCGGAGCAAGATGCGCCGCCGGGCGCGTGGGCGTGGGAACCGCCGGAAGAGGCCGAGGAGCCGCAGCCGTAGCGACGGCTAGACGGAGCGGAAGACCTTCGTCAGCAGTTCGATCGCAAGGCCTGCCCCGCGCAACGCGGCCATCGCCTGCGGAAGCATCAACATCCGGAAGCTGACGTCGAGCGAACGTTGCGCGCGGCGCACGCGCGCGATCAGCGGCTCGAGGCGCGCCGGGATGCGCGCGAGCTCGGCACTCCGCTCGTTGAGTTGATCGATATCCAACAGCAGTTGCGCGCGCGAGAGCGTCTCGGTTCTCGCGAGCAGGCCGCGAAGCGGCCGGATGACGAGGATCGGTGCGATCAGCGCGAGCAGCGCGCCGAGTGCGACCAAGACCCAGAGGACGACCCAGGCGGCATTCGCAAGGATCATCGGACGACTACGCCGCCGATTCCGAGCCGGATGATTTCTTCGGTTCGGGCGCCGGCGCTTTCGGCTCCGACGAACCGCTCTCGCTCTTGGGGCGCGAATCGTTGATGTAGAATCCGGAACCCTTGAACACGATCGGCGCGGGATTGAAGACGCGCTTGAGGTCGCCGCCGCATTTCTCGCAGACGGCATCGGGCGTAGCATCGAATCCGTGTCGGATCTCGACGACGTGCTGGCACTTGGTGCATTGGTAATCGTAGAGCGGCATATCGGCTAGAGTATACGGTGGCTAGCAGTCGGGGTCAATGACTGCCAAGACATCACAGCTCGGACAAGCAGGCGTCCGGCTCGCGGTGGTACTCGGCCATGCCCCGGAACAGGACCAGCGAATGGTCGAGGGCGGCGCCGAGCTTGCGGGCGTGCCGGACGCGATCGAGCCAAGCCCCGACGCGGCCGTGGTAGGCCGGATAGGTGACCTTCACGTGGACCTTGGCCCGGCTGGTCTTACGCTCGATCCGGAAGTCGATCCGACGGCGGACCGAATACGCGCCGACCAGGGAGAGGTGGTAGTTGCCGATCAGGGCGTCGACCTCGTAGAGCTGCTCTTCTTCGCCCGGAATCGAGGATCGCAGGACGATCTCGCTGCCGACGGTGAGCGGGCGTTTCTGATCGACCAGCCGGGCGCTACGAAGAAAAGAGAGCCAGACCGGCCACTTTTCGACTTCGGCTAGGAGCGAGAACGCGTCCTCGGCACTCGTCTCGATATCGAGACTCCCGGAGAGTGACCGCAGACCGCGTACCGGGAGGGCATCGGACGTAACAGCCATCCATCCGGCTTCGACGCCCTATAGGTTGTGCCTCCCGCAAAAAGCAGGCCCTAAACCTTGGGGAGCGCTACCTCGCCTGCCGCTACCGCCGTCGCGAATGCGACCAGCGTTTTCACGCCGACCGGCAGGGCGTCTTCGTCGATCCGAAACTCCGACGAGTGAGCCGGATAGGTCGACTCGGCCTTCTGGCTGCGGATGCCCAAGCGCACGTGCACGCCCGGAACGCGCTCGGCGAAATAGGCGAAGTCCTCGGCGCCCATGGTGGGCGGCGGGCTGTGCACGTCGAGCCCGCTGTTGGCGTGCATGTAGTCGCGGAAGTTGCTCGCGAGCGTCTCGTTGTTGACGACCGGCGGGTAGCCGTAGAGCACGTCGAGCTTCGCGCTCACGCCGTATGCGGATGCGACGCCGTCCAGGATCCGACGGGCCCGCTTCTCGAGGCCGTTCCGGATCTCCGGATCGTGCGCGCGGAACGTGCCGGTCATCTTCACCTCATCGGCGATCACGTTGTTGCGATAGCCGCCTTGAATCGTACCGATCGTGACGATCACGGACTTCAGCGGATCGGTCTCGCGCGCGGCGATGTTCTGGAGGGCCAGAATCATCGCGGCCGTCGCGGGAATCGTGTCGGCCGCCGTGTGCGGATATGCGCCATGTCCCCCGCGCCCGTGTACGGTGATGTGGAACTCGTCGGCCGATGCGTTGACCGGCCCGGGCGTGATGCCGATCTGACCGGGCTCGAGCCGCGAGTCGACGTGGAGCATGGCGACCGCTTCGACTTTGGGATCGTCGAGCGCGCCCTCGGCGATCATCGGCTCCGCGCCGCCCGGGCCTTCTTCCGCCGGCTGGAAGAGCAACACGACGGTGCCCTGCAGATCGGCGCGCATCGCGGCGAGCGCAGAGGCCGCGCCCATCAGCATCGCGGTATGCGCGTCGTGCCCGCAGGCATGCATCTTGCCCGGAACCTCGGAGGCGAACGGGAGTCCGGTCTTCTCGGTCAGCGGTAAGCCGTCCATATCCGCCCGGAGGGCCACTACGCGGCCCGGCTTCGCGCCTCGGATCACGCCGACGACGCCGGTCGTCGCGACCCGACGATGCTCGATACCGAGACGATCGAGCTCGCTCTCGACCAGCGCCGAGGTCCGCACTTCTTCCATACCGAGCTCGGGATGACGATGGATGTCGCGGCGAAGCTCGGTGACGCGCGCGATCAGTTCCGCTGAAGGCTCGAGGATCATAGCGGTCGAGGTGCGGCGCCCTCCGGTGCGAAACCTCTCGCGTTAGGATGCTCTCACCTGATCTCGCGCTCGCACTCTTGATCAACCGAACCGGGCAGGCGTATACCGCTTCGCCGCCGGCCTACATCTCCTATACCGAGCGCTCCCATATCACCGCCTCGATCGGTCGCGCGCAGGACATCAACCGCAGCGTCTTCGTCCGTCAGGCCGACAACTTCGCGGTCATGAAAGACCTGCCGAACGGCCAGGAGCGCACCGGGCAAGCCTTCCCGATCATTCCGTACTTCGACCCGCTAGGCCAGTTCGGACTGAGCTACTTCGCCAACCTCAAGCTGGTGACGATCACCCTCGATCGCGGTCAGGTCTTCGCCTATCCGATACCGGCTCCCGATTCGTCCGCGCTCTTCATGCCATATTTCTCGATGTACGTCCCTTCGTACGCCCCCGATTCGACTGCCGGCGCGTTGCACATCACGACGGTGCCGACGTCCCGGCTGCCCGGTAGCACCTACTATCCGAGCGATATCGTCGAAGATCCGGTCTCGCACTTGCCATCGCATATCGAGATGCGCGACAACGGCTCCGACATGACCGTCGCGCTCGACTTCAAGATGCTCGAGGGACACTGGACGATCGTGCACGGCACGTTTTCCGCGACCCAGCACGTGCTGATCCTCGGGTCGTTCAAAGTCAGCGCCGATATCAGCTACGACGACATCACGTTCCCCGCCGCCGCGACCGACCCACGCCTCGCCGGGACACCGACGCCGGCGCCGTAAGCACCGAACCGCTTGGGCGCACCCAAGACGGGAAAACCCGCGATCGGGCGTCGAAACGCTACGCCATATGGACGATCCCGGTTGACTCGCGCGCGCAATCCGATATTCTGGCAGGCCTTCTCCCCGATGGCGTTCTCCCTCGTGCCGACGCTCCGTTCGCGCATGCGCCGTCCGACCGGCCGCCCTTTCAAGAGCTGGCTATACCGCGTCGTACTCGATCCGTACACGAACTGTTCGAATGCCGAACTGCACGTCGAGTCGCTCTACGGATTTTCGCTCGACGGTACGCTGAGCGGCGTCGTGCAACGCGCGGTCTTTCACTACGGCGTTTTCGAGCCGAACCTTTCGGCGTGGCTGGCTTCGACGCTCCACGATGGCGCGACGTTCGTCGATGTCGGCGCAAACGTCGGGTATTTTTCGCTGCTGGCTTCGCGTCTGGTCGGACCCCGCGGCCGCGTCATCGCACTCGAACCTTCGCCCTCGAATTTCCGCGCGCTCGAGCGCAACGTTTCCCGAAACGCTGCGACGAACGTTCGCATGCTGCAGGTCGCCGCGTTCGATCGCGAGGCCAGCCTGCCGCTCTACTCCATTCCCGAAGAAGAGTTCACCAGCGGCGCGAGTCTGATCGCTCGCGTTGGACCGCCCGAAGCCGAAGTCCGGGCCGCCCCGCTACCGCTGATCCTCACGCCCGACGACCTGCGCGACGCGCGCGTTCTCAAGATCGATGTCGAAGGGGCGGAGCAAGAAGTCGTCCGCGGTCTGCTTCCCGGGTTGTCGGCGTGCTCGCGCGACCTGGAAATGGTCGTCGAAGTACTGCCGAAAAATGCGCAGCCGATCGTCGACCTCTTGGAACCCTTCGGCTTCCACGCATATGCATTGGAGAATCCCATGTCCCCGCTCGATCTCTCGTCGAACGGCTCCGGGCGCCCGATGCGTCTGAGGACGCCCGTATCGGCAGAGACGGATCTCAAGAGCGGCCCGGTGGGGTACCTCGTCTTTTCCCGCCGCGACGAGGACGCGCTCTAGTCTAGGCATGCGCGGCGATCTCGTTCGCCATCCAGGCGACGAAGACGTCGAGCGCGTGGGTTGCGACACCGTGTAAGAGCGTTTCGTCGACGACTTCACCGGCCGCGCCGAAAGGTACCGTGTAGCTACCCTGGAGCCAGAGTTCCGATCCTTGGTCGCGCTGCGGCGAGATGCTCATCGTGCCCTTGAAGCGCGGGAAGGTCCGTGCACCCGCCGCGGCCGCGATCGCGATCTCGCATTCGTAGCGTTGCGATTGTTCGATCGATTCGATTCGGATCGGAACCGAGATCGCATCCAGACCGAGCGACAGCGCCGTACGCTCGTAGGGCGGCGCTTGGGTCGAAACCGCATTGAGGATCTGCAGCATCCCCGCAAGCGCGGCCGGCCCCGGGACATCGAGCGGACGCCTGAGTTCGACGGTGGTGCTCATGAGAAGAGTCTACCCTCCTTTCGGTTGATTGCCCGATTTCCGGGCAAAACCTGAGTATGACCAGAATCTGCGTAGAGGCGACGGTCGAACAACCCGCCGCGACCACCGAGCGGATGCTACAAGACTATATGAACGATCGCCGCCGCGGAGACGGCACCATCGCCCTTCCGTTGCGTATCCGCTTCCGCGAAGGCGATAGCGACGATCTCTCACTCGCCCATGACGTGATCGTGCATTTCAGCAAAGACCGTCACGCCGATAATCGCAGCTTCATCGTCAACTGGACGCCGTCCGGCGAGGGCCCATATCCGAGTTTCTCCGGAGTCCTGAACGTCTACGCCCAAGCGGACGTCCGTCACTCGCGCATCGAACTCGATGGAGCGTACGCCGCCCCCGGCGGGATTCTCGGACGCGCCTTCGACGCGTCCGTCGGCAGCAAGATCGCGCGATCGTCGCTGACCGATCTGATCGAACGCGTCGCCGCAGACCTCAAGCCCGCGGCGTCGTCCGCCACGCGCCAGTAGGCGCGCCGAAAGCAGTTCATGACAGACATATCTGAGCGCCACTTCATCAAGTGTCCCTACGGTCTGGCGAAGTCGTTCCTCGAAACCGAACTTGCCGCTGCGGACGGCGGTCATCTCGAATGGCGCCTGCACGTAGCGCCCCCATCGCCGAACGGCGTCGATCTCTCGAAGGACGTCGATGTGATCGTAACGCGAGACGTCGATCCGATGCACTTCGATCAGCCCTGGAAGGTCACGTGGAAGCCGCATGGCGGCGGCCCATACCCGAGCTTCAACGGCGATCTGACGGTCCGTGCCGACGAGGACTGGGACGTCGCGGCGCTCGAGTTGACCGGCTCGTACGAACCGCCCCTCGGCGTCCTCGGCAAGGCCTTCGACGCACTGCTCGGTTCGCGATTGGCCGTCACCACCGCCGAAGCGCTCCTAACCGAGATCGGCGATCGGCTGATCCGTCGCTACACGGCCCAAGAAGCGTCGAAGAGAGCCGCGTTGTAGTAGCGGCACTCTCACCCGCTCGATCCCGCTCCGGCGAGAAGCCGGTCGACCATCCGGGTCCAGATGTTTTGGAATTGCGCCCATTCCTCGGTGCGCATCACCAAGTTCATCATCAGACCGTCGAGCGCCATCTCGGCGAGCCCCGCGATCGACTCGATCTCATCGAGCGCAATAGTCGAAGGAAGACGAGCGCGTAGCGCCTCGACGACGACGCGATGCATGTCCGAGACGCCTTCGACCAGTCGGGCGTTCATATCGCGATCGAAGATCGCTCTGGCGGTGAAAGCCGCCTGGGCTTTCAGCAGGACGGGATCATCCTGAGCCGCGCGGACGAGTTGCTGACCGAGGCCGTCGAGATAGGCGCGTGCCGTCGTCGATCTGTGCCCTTCAAGCTCCAGGGACTGGCGCCAAGCAAATGCGGCAAGCAAGATCTTGTCGACCGATGCGAAGTGATGGAAGATCGTCGCCTTGCTGACGTTGGCCTCGCGCGCCAACGCACCCGCGCTGACCGCCTCAGGTCCGCCACGCCCCAACAACGTGAGGACCGCGTTCAGGATTTCCTTGCGCGTTTCTTCACCTGCCGCCGTGCGCTGCCCCTTAATACCCATTGCTACATTCTATCCTTGACCGATCGGTCGGTCAAGTGTTATCCTGATTTTCATGAGAGAACGCGCATGATCGAGCAGGTACAAGGGCTTCCGGCAAACGTCGTCGCCTTCGCTGGGCGAGGACAGGTGACCAAGGGCGATTATATGTCGACCGTCATTCCAGCGGTTGACAGGGCTCTCGCCGGCCACGAACGTCTCCGCCTCTATTACGAGTTAGGCGCTGATTTTGCCGGCATCGACGCCGATGCGATCCTCGAAGATTTCAAGGTCGGCATGGAACACCTCAGCCGCTGGGACCGGATCGCGATCGTGACCGACGTCGAATGGATCGCCCATTCGGTTTCACTTTTCAGCTTTCTGATGCCCGGCGCGATGAAACTCTTCGCCACGAAAGATGTCGATCAGGCACGTTCCTGGATCGCCGGCCCGTGAGAACTAAAAAAGCACCGGGTTAGCGGTGCTTCTCAGTATGGCGGAGAGGGAGAGATTCGAACTCTCGGAACGCGCGTCGGCCGCTTCGCGACCGCCACACGACGCTTCAAATGCCGCTCCGGCCTTCGGCCTCCGCTGATGAGCGTTCCGAGAGTTCGAATCGCCGGGCCGTGAGAACTAAAAAAGCACCGGGTTAGCGGTGCTTCTCAGTATGGCGGAGAGG
>JBEPVY010000009.1:0-30740 GCA_041690835.1 Vulcanimicrobiota bacterium
GCCTCAAAGCTGCACTAGGAGAGTAACATGAACTTTCTCATAGGCTTCATCGTCAACGCGATCGTCTTGTGGTTGGTCATCACCTTCGTGCCGGGATTTCATAACAGCGCCGGCGCTTCGGGAATGGGCGCGTTCGGCATGTGGACCGTCATCCTGTTGGCCGTGATCTTCGGCCTCGTCAACGCCATCATCGGACCGATCCTGCGCTTGATCAGCGCACCGATCACGTGGCTGACGCACGGTCTGTTCTCGGTCATCGTGAACTGGGCATTGCTCGCTCTTGCGGTCTGGTTCACGCCGGATCTCAAGGGTGGCTGGCTTCCTACCCTGATCGGCGCCGTCGTCCTGATGCTCGTCGGCACGGCGATCACCATGATGACCGCCTCAAGCAACCAGCAAGCCGCTTCCTAAAAGGCTCGGCATGCGACCGGCGGCCCGCCCGATGCATCCATCGGGCGGGCCGTTTTGATTTCGTGACAGTAAACGCCCCGCCAACCGGGAAGGTAGAGCTCCGACATGTGGCCCTCACTTCTTCGGACGATCGCCGCCTTTACAGGCGGTGATGACGACGCGCATCGGCATTTCGAACTAGCGGCGAACCGCATCCAACACGCACTTCTCGATGTGGTCGTGCCGGAGTTCCCGGGCTACGACCTCGGCGTGTATGCGGAGCCGGCGATGTTGGTCGGCGGGGACTACATCGATCTCTATCGCTGCAGCGACGACGTCCTGATGTTCGGCTTGGGGGACGCCTCGGGGAAATCGCTGGCGGCGGCTCTGAACGCCTTGATGTTGCGCTTTCTCGTGCGCGGGTTGGCCAAAGCGATCGGCCCCGGAGATCTCGTGCAGATCATCAAACACGCGAACGACGTGTTGGTCGAGGACCTGCAAGATGGGAACTTCGTCACGTTTCTGCTCGGGACGCTCGAAGTCGAAAGCGGACTTCTTCGCGTCTCAAATGCCGGCCACGAGCCGCCCATCCTGTTGCCCGCCGATGCCGATGCGGCGCACACGCTCGACCTGCACGACATCGTCTTGGGAATCACGAAAAAGACCGACTTTCGTGAAGAGCGCTACCCGCTCGTCGCGGGCGACATCGCCGTCTTCTACACCGACGGCCTCACCGAGGCGACCAACACCCAGGGCGAGATGTTCACCATCGACGGGCTCAAGAAGGAGCTGGTTCGTTGTCGGCATCTGCCGGCGCCCGAGCTGGCAGCGGCGATGTTCGAAGCGGTAAAGACCTACACGGAAGCGCCGCTTCGCGACGACTCCACCATCTTCGTCGCCCGGCGTACGCCGGCGTGACGCGGGCCTAGGAGGTCGGTTCCGGCGCCGGTGCGCTGTCCGTGTCGGTCACCTCGGTGATCGGGCTGACGTCGAAGAAGAACTTGAACTTCAGGCCGGTCTTGCGCGTGGCGAAGGCTTGCAACTGCTGCACCTGGTTCGGGGTCAGCGCACTCCGGGAACGCACCAGCAGGTGGACTTCGGGCGGCGAGGCGAGCCAGTTGAAATCGGTTCGCAGCAGGTCGACGCGTTGGAACGTCACCGTCCCGTTCAAAAGCGCGTTCCGGAGGGCCGCTTCGACGCGAGACTGACGGAGCAGATTCCCGGTCGACGCCCCGAGCGGGATGAGGATCACCGCCATCGCGAGCGCCGTCCAGAAGAGTGCGGCGCCCGCGCGGTGGATGCGGGCATGCTGCGAGATCGCATAGACGGCCATCGAGGCGATGATGATCCCGAGCAGGTTGGTGATGTAGAGAAGCGCCGCACCGCGAGCCAGATCGTGAGCGCCGCCCGCAAGCGCGATTCCGACGACGCAAAGCGGAGGCATCAACGCGACGGCGATCGCGGTCCCGGCGACCGTCCCGACGAGCTTCGGCTGGACCCGGGCGAAGGCCGCCACCAGACCCGCAGCGACGGCCACGCCCAGGTCCAACAAGTTGGGCTGGGAGCGCGACAATATCTCGCTGCCGAACGTCTGGAATCCGACCACGAGCGTGAGCAGTGCGGCGAGTCCAACGGCCAAGAGCGTGCCGGCGACGACCGTGATCGCGCCGCGGCGCAGCAGCCGAGCGTCGCCTTCGAGCGCTCCGTAGGCGACCGGTCCGAGCGGCAGGATCAACGGCGCGATGATCATCGCACCGATAATTACGGCGACGTTATTCTCGAGCAGGCCGAAGGTCGCTATGGCGCACGATGCGAGGGTAAGGACGATGAAGGTGAAGGTCAGGCGCGCGTCTTGCGAAAGCGCTTGGTTCAGGAATTCGTGATCCGCCGGCGTCGGCGGTGCGAACGCCGCCCGTACTCTTTCTATCATCTGCGGAGCCATTAAAGCGAATGAAGACCGACGACCTGCCGGAGTTCCCCCCATCCTTCATCTGGGGAGCGGCCACATCGGCGTACCAGATCGAAGGTTCGGCCGATGTCGACGGCCGCGCGCCGTCGATCTGGGACCGGTTTTGCCGGATGCCGGGCGCGATCGCCGACGGCAGTAGCGGCGATGTAGCCTGCGACCACTACCGACGCTTCGAAGAGGATGTCGCGATCGCCAAGGACCTCGGGCTGGACGCCTATCGCTTCTCGATCTCGTGGTCGCGCGTCATCCCGAGCGGCATGGGTGCGGTCAATCCGAAAGGGCTCGATTTTTACCGGCGTCTGGTCGCCTCCCTCAACGACGCCGGCATTCGGCCATTTGCGACGCTCTACCACTGGGATCTCCCGGACGAACTTCAAGACCGCTTCGGCGGATGGATGGGTCGCGATACGGCCGCGGCGTTCGCGGAGTATGCAGATGTCGTCTCGAGGGCGCTCGGAGATCAGGTGGCCGGATGGACGACGCTCAACGAGCCATGGGTCTCTTCATGGCTCGGGTACGGTTGGGGGAGTCATCCTCCGGGCTACCGGAGTCTCGATCTCGGACTTCAGGCGTCGCATCATCTGCTCCTCGCCCACGGCCTCGCCGTGCCGGCGATCCGCGCCAACGCGCCCAAGGCCGAGGTCGGCATCACGCTCAATTTCAGCCCGATCGTGCCGGCCTCGACCGATCCGCTCGACGTCGCCGCGGCTCGCGCGGCCGACGTCAACATCAACCGGTCTTTTGTGGGCCCGCTTTTCGGCGTCGGCTACGAAGAACTCGTCCACGCGCCGATCAGCCACGCGCTGTTGCGACGGCAGGCCGGCGATATGGACGTGATCCAAGCGCCGATCGACTTTCTCGGCGTCAATTACTACACGCGTTTCTTGCTGCGGAATGCGCCGCATCCGGTCAATCCGTTCGGGGAATACGTCGACGTCCCCGAAGCGGAGCGCACCGCCATGGGATGGGAGGTCTATCCCAACGGTCTGCTCGATACGCTACGAAACGTCTGCGCGGAACGTCCCGGCATCAAGATCTACGTGACGGAGAACGGCGCTGCATTTCCCGACGTGATCTCCGCAGATGGATCCGTCCGCGATCCCCGGCGCATCGCCTACCTCGACGCGCACGTGCGACAGGTCGCAAGCGCGATCGCGGAAGGGATTCCCGTTGCGGGCTATTTCGTGTGGTCGTTCTTGGACAATTTCGAATGGACCGAGGGGTATCGTCCGCGATTCGGCATCGTGTACGTCGACTTCGAGACGCAGCGTCGCATCGTCAAGGAAAGCGGGCGCTGGTATGCGGCCGCGATCGCGGCGCACCGGCGATCACGTCCAGTCCGAGCCGTCGAGCCAGCCGAAATACCGGAGCCCTTCGATGATCCCCGACGCGTGAACGCTCTCGGCGACGTACGTCGAAGGTAACGACGGTGCCGCCGCGAGCAGGGCCACTTCGGAGCCGCCGACCACGACGCTGCGACAGGCGAGACGCAGCATCGCGAGATCGTTCATGGTGTTGCCGCACGTCATGAGACGATCGAGCCCGACCTGCAAACGCCCGGCCAGCCACGCCACGGCCGTGCCCTTGTCGATTCCTCGCGGAAGGACGTCGAGCAGTTCGCCGTGGCTGTGAACCACCGTCGCCGCGACGCCCGCGCGCGCGAGGGCCGTCTCGACGGCCTCGACGGATGAGGCCGGTGCGACGTACGAGAGCTTATACGGCGTCGCGTTCGCCAGGCGTTGCGGTTCGATTCCGGTGACGCTCCCTAACGCGCGGCGGACGCGTTCGTCGTCCCAAGGAGCCTCGAGACGCGGCCACGCTCCGAGCGGCGTCCAGCCGCCGATGCGGCGATAGATCTCCGTCCCGACACCGGCGATGAGATAGGTTCCGTCGGCCACCCCGGCTTCGGTCAAGACCGCCTCCGCCGAATAGAGCTGTCGGCCGGTCGCGAAGGCGAGCGTCGGCGCGCGCGGTCTTCGCAGGAGTCGCAAGAGCTCGTGGGTGGCGTCGGGCGTCCCGAGCAGGGTGCCGTCCAGATCGCAGACGAGCAACCTATCCACGAACCTCCCTCACGTGCAGTGCGATGTCGCGGATGCGCCGCCCGACCGTCAGCCAATCGAGGACGCCGGAATCATGATGCGCCATCGCGCGTGCTTTACGCACGTGCAAGGTTTCGGGACGCAACGCGCGCTCCAGGGCGTCGGTCCAGGCCGAGACATCGCCGGCCCGAACCCGTTCCCCGCCGTTCTCCTCGTTCACCAGATCGCGCAACCCGCCGACGTCGCTCGCCACGATCGGAACGCCGGACGCGCGCGCTTCGAGGGCGACGATTCCGAACGCTTCGTAGTGACTCGGCACCGCGATCAGGTCGGCTGCACGGAACGCCTCTTCCACGTACTTGTTCGGGATCGGGCCGAGAAAGCGCACTGCGTCCGCGACGCCGAGCGCCGCGGCATCCGATTCCAATTGCGGGATACGAGAGTTCCGGCTCGCGCCGCCGACGACGAAGAGGCGGGCGTTCGATCCACGCTTGCGCAGTTCGGCGAACGCGCCGAGCAGATCGTCGAGACCCTTCTCCTTCGTGAGTCTTCCGACGTACCCGATCCAGGGGCCATCGGACGCGAGGCCGAGCGCCTCGCGAGCGCGGGCGGCGTCGCCGGGATGGAATCGCTCCTTATCGACCCCGGCGGGCACGATGTGAACGTCGCCCGTTTCGATGCCGTAGCGCTCCCGGTACAGCGCGATATGACCCGAACTCAGCGTGACGATCGGCGTCGTGCGCAGGAGCCTGCGTTCGATCTCGATGCGTTCCAGCGTGACCGCGTCGCGACGCCGTCGCTCGACCCCGTGAGAATGCGGCGTGTGGACGTGCGCCGGGCCGAACTCCGATGCGATGCGCTCGCCGACGGATCCGGAGAGCCAATAGTGGCTCGAGACGAGCGCATAGTCGTTCGCGGCACAGAGCGCCCGGACGGCCTCGGTCATCTCGGGGAGATGGGCGGCGAGCGCGTCGTTGGGGATATGCCGGGCAGGCCCCGCATCCACACGCAGAACGCGGAAGCCGTTGTACTCCTCAGAGCTCGGTGTCTTGTCCGAAGCGCGCCGGGTGACCACGTCGACGGCCCAGCCGTCCGCCAGCAGGGCCGCCGCGAGCTCACGGACGTAGATGGTGACGCCACCGTTTTCGGGCGCGCCGACGGTTGTCGTCGGGTCCGCGTGAAGTGAGATCAGCAGCACCGAGGCCTGACGCCCGGGGCGTTGCGGCAAGGGCTGAACTACATCGAGCAACATGTACCTCTGCCTGCCTCGTTATGCGCGCATGGCTGCCAATCCCACAAGAATGAGAATTGGATGAGATTTCCGCGCCCTAGCGTGGCGTGCGTTGCTTCCGTTCAGAGATCGACGCGACTGCTGTAGGCCAGGAGGACGTCCCGGCGCGTGATGATCCCGAGCAACGAGCCGCTCGCCGCATCGACCACCGGCAGGAGCGGCGTGGCCGGGTCCGACAGCGCGATCGCGCACTCTTCGAGCGTGTCCTCCGGTCGCAGGACGGCGGTCGGCGCCACCACGATCTCGTCGACCGTCCCGTCGGGATTTCGAACCAGGGCTGCGGCGACATCGGCCGACGTGACGATACCGAGAAAGTGGATGCCCTCGACCAGCGGAACCGCGAACTCCGAGGCCTGCTCCATCCGCTTGGCGATCTCGTCGAGCCGATCTCCGCGGCGTGCGACGATCTCGGGAACCCGGTCGACGGAGCCGACGAGCACGCGTGAAAACGGGCGCGGCTTACGCGCCCGCGCCCAGTCGATGCCGCGCCGAACGAGTTTGAGCTCGTAGACGGTGTGTCCTAACAATCGTCGTCCGAGGATGGTCGCGATGACCGTGCAGACCATGAGCGGTAGGATGATCGTGTAATCGTCGGACATCTCGAAGACGATCATAATGGCGGTGATCGGCGCTTCGGAAGCCGCCGCGAACACGGCCGCCATGCCGACCAGACCGTAGGCCGCCGCCGAAGCGGTCCACGCCGGGAACGCGCCGTGGACGATCGAGCCGAATGTATTGCCGAGCATCGCGCCCGTGAAGAGCGACGGCGCGAAGACGCCGCCGCTTCCTCCGCCACCGAGCGTGAACGAGGTGGCCAGCGGTTTGAGGACCGCGAGGACGAACGAATGGACGCCGGGCACGTGCGAAGCGAGCATCGCGTCCATCGAACCGTATCCGACGCCGAAGACCTGCGGAAACCAGATGCCGATGACGCCGACCGCTCCGAAGCCGAGCGCGGCTTTGAAGGCCGGGTGGATCCGCCCCGCATCGAAGCGGTCTTCCACGAAATATAGCAACTTGACGAACCCGGCCGCCCAGAGCGCGGCGATCACGCCGAGAACGGCATAGAGCGCGAGTTCCGCAGGCGAGACCAGCGCGAACTGCGCGGCCGAGAAGGATGCGTGGTTTCCGAAGTTCGCGCGACCGATGACCGCCGCGACGACGCTCGCGACCACGATGGTGGCGAACGAACGCGGCGCGAAGTCGCCCAGGATCACTTCGCTTGCGAAGAAGACGCCGCCGATGGGCGCGTTGAACGTCGCGGAGATTCCGGCCGCCGCTCCGCATGCGACGAGCGTTCGGATGATCGGTGCCGGCGCGCGTACGATCTGACCGATGATCGAGCCGATGGCCGAGCCGATCTGCACGATCGGCCCCTCGCGCCCTACGCTCCCGCCGAAGCCGATGCAGATCGCCGACGCGAGGCTCTTGACCGCGATCACCCGCGGATGCATGATCCCGCCTTCCAAGGCGACCGCGGCCATCACCTCGGGGACGCCGTGCCCGCGGGCCTCCTTGGCGAACCGTTCTACGAAGAGCGCGGTCGCGACGCCGCCGAGGACCAGGATCGCGACGACGTTCGCGGGTCCGAGAACGTGCAGGGCCGGCGCGAGGTATCCGAACGCGAGCGTTTGGGCGGCCGAGATGAGCCAGCGAAACGCCACCGCGCCGTATCCACCGCCGAGACCCACCAGCACGGCGGCGACGAGCAAGAAGCTGCTCTGATTGAGCGAGAAGCGCCCGACCTCGAGCCGGTATCCTCGCGGCGTCTCGACGAAGGTGATCGGAGGCAAGCGTGAGGACATGGCTTTCGGCTTTTGGGTGCCGACGGGCGCATCCTTCGCGCAACTCGGTGTGTTATAGTGAGCGGACTGGTCACGGGGCTGAAATAGGTTCGACGAGGAGATCCGTGGTCGGTGTCAGCAGGCGGAGTTGCGAGCCCTCCTAAAACGATCGCAATCGCATAACTGCGAACAACGAATACGCCCTCGCTGCCTAAACTAGGTTAGCGACGGGACCCAGGGGGTCGGCCCGAGCCACCCTGGTGTCCCGCCAAAAATTCGGGCTGGTACGACCGCGTGATCCGACGTGCGTACGAGACAATGGATCTGCGGCGACCGGTAAGCCCCGCTTTGAGGCGTACGGTCGATCAAGGAAAAATCGAAGCTGAGCCTGGAGAACGCACCGGTTAGGCTTTTCGGACTCGGGGGGCAGCACCCCGACAGCTCCACCAAAGTTCCGGCGCCCCGTTTCGCAAGAGACGGGGCGTTTTGCTTTGGTCGCTACGGTCTTTTGCACTCGATTCGATCAGCCTTGTCTGTACGCCATTTGCATGTGTCCGGAAGTGTGATTCGGGTGGCGCCGTTGAGGGAATCACAAGTCGCGACAAACACAAACAGAACTGGAGTACGGCAATGAATTCTCTCGGCGTCCTAAAACGGCGAAAGGGCGCTTGTTTTGCGTAAGACCATCCGTAAGTCTCGAGCCGCATCGGTTGCCACCATCGAGACGTTGACCCTTGCGTCGCTCGCGGGGAACGCAATTCTTCGGGATTTGAAGGGCGCCGACGCTTCGAGCGTCGTCGACGAGGGCGAACTGGTCGTCATGCCCGCGCGCCATGCGATCTATCGCGCCGGAATGCCGATCGACGAGGTCCTTTTCCCGATCGACTGCGTACTCTCCGTAGTCACCCGAATGGAGAGCGGTGAGGAGATCGAGGTCGGCACCGTCGGCCGTGAGGGGATGTCGGGCATTCCGCTGCTGATGGGCGGCACCACGACAGAAAACGACTGCTATTCGCAGGTTCCCGGCAAGGCGATCAAGATCCCCACCCGGTTGTTCCGTCGTCTCGAGGCGAACAATCGGGCCTTCAGCGGATTGCTGGATCACTACCTCCAGGCCTACGTGAACTTCCTCGGCCAGCTCACCGGGTGCAATCGCCTCCATAGCGTGTACGAACGGTGTGCCCGCTGGCTGTTGCTCTCGCGGGATCGGGTCGGATCGGACAACATCGCGCTGACGCACGAATACCTGGCGATGATGCTCGGAAGCCGTCGCTCCGGCGTCACGATCGCGCTCTCCACGTTGCAAAAAGCCGGATACATCAGCTACGTGCATGGCTCTATCACCATCGTCGATCGGGCCGGCCTTGAAGAAACCTCGTGCGAATGCTATCGCGTCGCGCGTCGCCAATTCGCCGGGTTTTTCGACCCGCTCGATGATGTGCAGCCTGCGGCGTAAGGGTGTCGGATCCACCAAAACGCAGAGGAGGGTTAGCATTGCCTCCGGGGCCGGACACGCTTCCCGAGGAGGTGATCTTCCCCATACCGATCGTGGCTCCGAGGGAGTGCGACCCGCCGGAATGAGAAGAGCGGAGTCCGATTGCCTAAAAGCGCACAGACGGGCGGCACGCTTCCTTCTACGCTAGGAGCATGTTACAACGACTTCCGTCCGCGGGGTACGTCGGCCCCGGGTCCAGTTGGGCTGATGCACCTACGATCGCCCTCAAGGGTGAACTCGACCTCTCCACGCGCGAAGCCGTTGCGGCCACGCTTCGTCCGGCGGAGCACATGAAGCGTGTGACGCTCGATCTGCGCGGAGTGACCTACTTCGATGCGAGCACCCTTGGGTGCATCGTCCACCTCCGTATCGCAATGGGGCCGGAAGACGGTAGCCGCCGCATCAGACTCCTCGCCTACCCGAACCAGGTACGGCTTCTCCGGATCGTCCATTTCGACAAGCTCTTCGACGTCGAGGAATTCGTCAGGCCGACGGCCCGCCGCTCTTCCGCCGGGCTCTATCCGAGCCAACCCGGCTACGTCTGCGCTTAGAACCGCGCGACGATGAAAGCCGTGCGCCTCTACGTCCGCCGAGAAGGCAAGCATGTCGCGGCCTTGTGCCCGGAGCTGGGCGAAGTCCTGGTCGGCGCGACCGTCGAGAAGATCGTGGAGCGCGTAACCGCCCGATTTTCGCGGTTAGGTGCTCACGGGAGGGCGATAGACGTGGAGGTCAGCATTCACGGAACCCACCGCCTTCAGCCATCGCCGGCGCGGGATATGGATATGCAACTCAGCATCGCCAAAAACGTCTCTCGGGCCGCCCAAGGCTATTGGAAAAGATGGCTCTGGAATCAAGAACAGCCGGCGCAGACGCCCAGGGGCGAGTTTTGTCGCGCGATCGCCGGACGCTTCGCGCTGGGTGAATCGGATGTTCGCGAGGTGTGGGGGTCGATGTACCTCGCTCTCACGAGTAGTGACCTCGCTGTCGCATCCACCGGCCTGGACCTCAATGATCCTTCTCACACGAGTCTCCAGGGCCGATCGCATCGTCGCGCCCCTTAAAGAGACGAACAGCCGCTGGCGCCCTAGAACGTGATGCGGTGTTCGAGCGTGAATGCCGTTCCGTAAAAGTCGGTGGCGGACCGCCGGGAATCGACGGCAGGCCGTTCAAGCCGAACGTGCGGACTTGCGCGAAGATCTGTTGTCCGTTGCCGAGGTCGATCTCGGCGCCGGCGTAGCCCGTTGCATAGCGCGTGCCGACCGGCGTCGTCGACCACATGCCGCCGGCGGCATAGCGGCCGTAGCCGACGACGCCGATCAAGCGAGGCGAAAAGATGTGGCGGTCTTGCACGACGAGTTGCGGATAGCGCATGTCGACGAAGTCGCCGATCGCACCGTTGCGCACCTCGGGGCGCAGGGCGTCGCGCGCGAAATCGATCGAAAGCACATCGCGATCGAGATGCCAGGCGGCATAGGCGACCTGACTCTGCACGCGGCCGAGGGTCGCATCGGCGCCGGTCTGCGGGAGGAACTGCACTTCGACGAACCCGGTCCGGGTGAGATCCTCGATCGAGGACGGTTCGAGCTGCCGATACGCGGAGAGCGCTACGCGAACTTCGAGGCGATTGTGCGCCGCGTTCGCGTGAAAGCGCACGCCCGCACGGTTGGCCTGTGCGACGTTGTCGGCGACCAGTTGATAGGCGCCCTTTAGCCACGAACCCGGGAACGCCCACGCTATGCCCCAACGATTCTCGGCGGTTCCGTATGGCAGCAAGGTCGTTCCGTAGCGTGGATCGTCACGGTAGTATTCGAGTCCGACCTCGTCTCGATCGTTTGCGCGGCGTACGAGCGAGAGGTGTTCGTAGGTGCCCGGTGTCGCCGTTCCTGGGCGCGCGACCAGTCCGGCGTCGTACCAGGAGCGGCCGAGTTCAGCGAGCAGATCGTAGCCCTCGTGAGGATGCACCAACGCGCGGAACCCGGCGATGGTCTGGCGTTGATCGGCGAGCACGCTCGTAGCGAGCGGTCCCTGCGGCCCCGGGTGCAACTGCGGGTCCGAACCGAAGAGCGCGGGCACCGTAGCCGCATCGCCCGACGTTACGACGTGGATGAGATCGAACGAGTAACGTCCGAGGTCGCCGCGATCGAGGGCGACGGTACCGCCCGTCATGCGAACGCCATTCCCCGCCGGCGCCGGCAAGAGTGCGTCGGTCAACTCATACGAGAGCGGCCCGACCCTAGCCGTCGCATCCACACCCTAGAGCGGGAGGGTCGAACGCGATGGGATCCAGGCGTCGAGCGAAGGCGCGCCTGGGCCGACCGTCTCGAAGGTCGCTATCCCGAGTGCGGGTGGGACGCTCGGCGTCGCCGGTGGCGTGAATACGAACGGGTCGAAGCCGGCCGGGTCGACGAACCCTGCGCTCAGTCTCCAGGCGTTGTCGGTTGTGGCGATGGATGCGGCGTACGGGAGCGCGATCTGGCCGGCCGCGATATCGTTCGCGCCGGCGTGCGTAGGAAAGACCACCAGCCCGCCGATCGGCGAGCGGCCCTCGTGCGGATCGAGCGGACCCGGAAACGGCTCGCCCCAGTACGCGAGCGCCGTCGAACTGCCGCCGAGACGCGTCACGGCGATCGTCGTGTCGAACGAGAACGTGCGCTCGTGAAGCGAGCCTATGAACAAATACTGTAGTTCGCCCGCGTTGCCCGGGATGAGGGGCGCCGTCGAGAACCAATCGTAGGGCGAGATCGGCGCGATCGGCTCGCCCGCGGCGAACGACCCGCCCTCGGGTGGAACCACCCCCGGCCCGCGCGTCGCTTGTGAGACGTAGAGGTTCGCGCCGTTTCCGTGGATCGTAAAGCGGGGTGGTGCCGTCGGCGTCGTCGTCGGCATCGCCGACGCCGACGCGAGGATCGCGATGAGTCCGAGGGTGGCTATCGGCACACGATATTATGCATCCCGCTGCTTCGTCTCGGCGAGCGTCGTGGTGAGTTGCTCCAAGAGTTGGCCGAGAGAGCGCACGTCGTCGCGCTTCCAGCCGTCGACGAACGAGACGAATGTCGCGAGGCCGTCTTCGCCGAGACGGGCGAGTTCGCGTCGGCCCGCCGGCGTGATCGAGAGGGTGCTCGCGCGACGGTCGTTCTCGTCGACCTCAGAGGTGACGAAGCCGGCCGCTTCGAGTGCCTGCGCCTGCCGGGTGACCGTTGACTGGTGCAACCCGAGTTCGAGGGCGGCTTCGGATGGGCGGATCCCGATCCGCTCGGCGATCAGCCGGAGGAGCGCGGCGGTCGCGGCGTTACCCTTTCGCCCCGCCCGCTGGATATGGCCGAACAGGGTGAAGAGCGCGACGGCCATCCGGCGGGCATCATCTTGACGAGTGGGCATGATGCTAGTATATAATACTTGCATGATGCAAGCAACTATGCGCCTCGCGCTGATCGCTGTGCTGGCCGGCTCCGTCGTCGCTCCCGTCGCAGCGGAGACCGCCACCTCGCCCTTCGGAATCGCCTGGGGTTTCGTCTACGGCTATGCGGGCGTGCCGGCCGCGCCGTTCGTTCCGCTGGCGCGCGGCCTCGGCGCCGGGACGACCAAGATCTATCTGTTCTGGAATCAGATCGAGCCGCGGCCGGGCGTCTACGACTGGAGCGCCGTGGATGCGTACTGCGCTCAGTTGCGTTCGCCCGAGGAAGGGCTCATCTCGGTCTATTCGGCCTCGACCTGGGCGACCGAACGCTCCACGACGATGCTGCCGCCGTCGCCACCCAAGCGGCTGGACGACTACGCCCGCTTCATCGGAGCGCTAGTGCGACGTTGCAACGGACGCGTGCGCTATTGGGAGAACGACGCGGAGGCGAGCGACCCGCTCTACTGGTCCGGTACCGCCGATCAGTTCGTCGACGAGTTGCGCGTCTTCCATCGCGCGGTGAAAGCGGTGGATCCGTCGGCACTCGTCATCGCGGGCGGTTACGACGGGTGGTTCAACCCGCCCGGACTCCCGCCGATCACCGGTCAGGAAGCGGGCTTGGCGTTCTACGATCGCGTGCTCTCGCAATCGCGCGACGATTTCGATCTGTTCGACCTGCGCCTGTACGGCGATCCGACGACGATTCCGGGGCGCGTCGCGTACATCCGGGAACGGATGCAGGCGTACGGCTACCAGAAGCCGATCGTCTCGACGGAATACGGCGGCCCGAATCCGCTCGAGTTCGCCGCAAATCGCAAGTACTACGCTTTGCTGACCGCCTGGGCGCAGCAGGTCGCCGCGCACGGCGCCGGTGCCGCGCCGGCAAATCCGCTCGACGACATGTACGCGCACCCCGACGCGTTGCCGCCGGAGACACGCATGTTCATGCTGGATGCGCCACCCGCGTTGCAAGCGGAGTACGAACGGATCCAAGGTCGGCAACTGGTGATGCGCAACCTGTTCGCGCTCTCCGCCGGCGTGCAGAAGATGATCTATTGGCAGTTCCTGGGCGATACCGGCAAGCGCGGCGACCTGATGACGTTCATGTACGGCAAGGTCGGCATGTTCGCATCGGGCGTGGGCCGTCTGCCGATCGCCGATGTATTTCAACGCATGACCGGCGAACTCGGTGGCGCGGTCTCCGTGACGCGGGTGGCATTGCCGGCCGACCCGTCGGTCTGCTTGTTCGTCGTCGAGCGTGGAGCTCGCGGCAGGCTCGCGGTCGCATGGCGCGCGAGTGGTGCGCCGTCGCTCGTCCATCCGCGGGCGACCGAAGCGGCCGTGCCGTGGGAACGGACCGGCGCGAAGGCGATCGATGCCTTCGGCAACTCGGTTACGGTACGCGTCGATGGTGGGACGGCTCGGCTGTTGCTCTCGGCGACTCCGGTCTACGTCGAGTAGTCGCCTAGCTCTCGGCGCGATCGCGGCCGTCGCGTTTGGCTCGATAGAGCGCGGCGTCTGCCGGCTGCACGATCGATGGCGAGGTTCCCGGTTGCGGCACGGCGACGGCGACCCCGATGCTGACGGTGAGAATGCCGAGCGGGGAACCGCGATGCGGTCGCGCGAGCGCGCGGACGCTCTGCAGGATGGTCTCCGCGACTTCGGATGCGCCCGACGCGTCGGTGTCCGCCAGGATGACGGCGAACTCTTCGCCGCCGTAGCGCGCGCAGATGTCGCCCGGCCGATGGACATTCTCCCCGATGGCCCGCGCGATCGCGCGCAGGGCGCGGTCGCCTTGGACGTGCCCGTAGGTGTCGTTGAAGGCCTTAAACCGGTCTACGTCCATCAGGAGCAACGCGATCGGACGCCGGTCGCGCGCGGCGCGTTCCCATTCTCGCGCGAGGCACTCGTCGAAAGCCCGGCGGTTGGCGATCCCGGTCAGCGCGTCCGTCAGGTGCGCGCGAATGGTCTCGTCGAGGCGGGAGGCGAGCGCCCCGAAGAGGATCCATCCTTCGATCGATTGTCCGCCCATGAGCGCGAGATATGCGCTCGTACCGGTCACCTCGTGCCCCGCGACCGTCGCCAGTGCGAGCGCTGAGGCGATCAGGGAGACGAGGGCGTTGGAGCCGACGAAGAAGCGTGCCGGGCGGCTCCCCGCGCGAAGGGCGGCAAGACCTAGCACGAAGACGAGCGCGACGAACGCGATGGTCAGCATCAAGAAGAGCACGAAGCCGTCGATCGGCCCGACCAGGCGGACGCTTGGGAACGCGTACGCGGCGAGCGCGGCGAGCGCGCCGATCGCGATCGCGAGACGGAGTACGAGGCGGTCGAGACGCGGCACGATGCGTGCCGTTTGCATGAACGATCGCGCGAACGCTAACAGGAAGAGCATCTCCAGCATCACGATCGCGGCCTGCGTCCCTATATCCGGTAGCGACAGGTGCGGCCAGAGCCAGGCCCAGGCGGAACGATGCAGATAGGTCGTCGCGAACAGCGCGTTGACGAGCATCCAGGCGCAATAGATCAGGTACGAGCGATCGCGTACGAAGGCGAAGACGAAGGCGTTCGCGACCGCCAGCGAGACGAAGATGCCGATGAAGAAGACCGCGAAGTCGGCTAGGCGCCGGGTGGTGGCGTCCTCGGCGTCGAGCTGCGCTTGATCCACGACCTGGGCGAGCGGGCGATCGGGCGCCGCGTCGTCGAGCGCCAGGTCGAGCCGGAGAAGGGTGCCGGGCTGCAGGTCTGGGAGCCGGACGGTCGGCACGACCCGAGCGATGGCGCGATCGGCGAACGGCTCGCGCATGCCGAACGTAACCGTCGCGAATCGGCCCGAACCGCGGGGTCTGAAGGAGAGGATCGCGCGGCCGACGCTGGGAGCGAGCTCCACGTAGTGAACGCCTCGCGAGGTCGGAACGGCGAGCTCGACGCGAACCACGCGTGCGCTGAACGGCGCCGCTTGCGCGCAAACGATCGCCGGCGTGGCGATCGTCCCGAGGACAAACGCAGCGCCGGCGAGCGCGAGCGATCTCACGGATCGCGCCTCCACACGAATACCAGCCCGGCCATCAGCAGCCAGAGCGGAAGCGGATCGACGGCGGCATGTTCGAACGCGCCGATCGCATGGGCGCTAATGCTCCGCAGATCGAACAGGACGGCGGCGATCACGCCGATCGCCCCGAACGCGACGGCGGCCGTGCCGAGCGCCCGCATCCGTGAGGCGTCGTGCAACAGGGCCGTGCCGAGCGCGAGCATACCGAGATTCCCGGAGAGGAACAACGCGATCGCACCGACGTCGTGAAGGATGCGGTTGGTGTCCTCCGGGACGAATCCGACCAGGATCACGCCGGCGCCGTTGATCGCGATCAAGGCGATGCCGAGGTCGCGCAGGCGGCCGGGTGCGAACGCTTCACGGAGGAGCAGCGCGCCGCCGCCGATCAGCATGCCTTGCATGATCAACGACGCGTTCACCAGACCGTGCATGGGCGAGACGGCCGCGCCGAGATCGCTGATCCGATCGGTGAAGAAGCTGTAACCGGGCCAGCCGCGTCCGGCGTACGTCTCGACCAGGAAGAACTGCAAGGTCAGTATCCAGGCGACCGCGCCAAGACGTATCCGTGTCATGTGTGCATCCCTAGATGAAGTCGCGTTTGCGCGACTGGGCCCAGAACGTCAAACCGATGATCACCACGATCGCCACGATCTCGAGGAGGAGGATCGTGGAGATCTCCCCGTTCCAGACGACCGCCTCGCCCTTCATCGCGTGCGCGACGCTCGGGATGTTGCTGCTGTAGTAGAGAAACGCCTGGAAGCCGAGGTTTCCGAGGACCATCGCGACGATCGTCCAGGGGAGCGACTCGCTCACGATCGAGATCCCCATCAAGAAGAAGTAACTGATGGCCATCTCGAGCATCACGGCGCACGTCCATGGGATCAGACCGTCGGGGAGTTCGGGGCGCGCCGCGATCAGGAGTAGCGCGGCACCGGAGATGACCGCCCACGGGATCAGGAAGAGCGTTCCGTTCGCTACGAGTTTGGCGGTCGTGTAGTCCATGGCCGTGATCGGCAGGCTCATCACGAACGGGAGCGTCTTTTCGGTGCGCTCGTTGGCGATGGTCGCCATCACGATATGGATCGCCATCGAGATGACGACCGTGATCAACAGGATCGCGCCGGCGTAGAACGAGAACGTGCCGCCGGTTCCGCAGAGCGCGAGCGCGACGCCCGATGCGAGGATGTAGAACACGATCGGCCAGCGGAGCAGGTGCCAATCCTTGAGTACCAGTGTGCGGACGACGGCGTTCATACGAGCAGCCCTTCGCGGCGGTTCTTGACGGTGCTGAGGAAGATCTCTTCGAGGGTCATCGGCTCGATCGCCAGCACGGTCGCGCCGGTCGCCTGCAGTAGCGGTAGCGTGGTTTCACCGAAGTCGGGAATCGTGGCGACGTTCAGGCGACCGCTTCCACGCACGTCGAGCATGCCGGGGATCTGCGTGAGGACCGCGCCTTCGGGCAGTTCGAGACGCACGCGGCGCCAGCGGTCCAGATAGTTCTCCTTGTCGTCCGAGGCGACGATGCGCCCGCGGTCGATGAACGTGATGCGGTCGGAGATCTGTTCGACATCCATCGTGTTCTGCGAGGAGAAGAGGACGGTCCGGCGTTCGTCGGCGAGCACTTCGATCAGCGCGCCGAGCACTTCTTGGCGCGCGATCGGGTCGAGTCCGGTGGTCGGCTCGTCGAGCACGAGCAGGCGTGGCCGGCGCGCGAGCACCAGCAACAGCGCCGCCTTGACGCGCTGTCCGTGCGAGAGGCCCTTGATGCGTTGCTCGGGCGTGAGGTCGAAGCGTCGGACCAGTTCCCGTGCGTAGTCGGCATCCCACGACGGGAAGATCGACGCGATGAACGACATGTGCCAGGCGATCGTCTCGCTTGCGTAGAGGCGCATGTCGTCGGAGACGTAGCCGATCTCGCGTTTCGCGGCGACTTGCCCCGCCGGCATCGGGTTGTCGAGCACGCGCACGGCGCCGCGATCCTGATGGATCAATCCCATCACGATCCGGATCGTGGTGCTCTTGCCGGCACCGTTGGCGCCGATGAATCCCATGATGCTGCCCTGCGGCAACTCGAACGAGATATCGTCGAGCGTGAAGTGCTTGTAGTCCTTGCCGACGCCGGCAAGGGAGACGGCCGAGCCGTTCATGCTTTGTCCTCTTTCTTGAGCCGGATGCGCCCGAGCCGGGCGGCCAACTCATCCGGGGTGAGTCCGAGCAGCGCACCGATGTGCAACGCCCGTTCGAGGTGCTGGTCGAGATCGTCATCGCGGATCTTCTCGACGTTCGGAACGTCCGCCACGCGCGACGGTTTCCCGTGGTGGGTGACGATGACGCCCTCGCGCTCGAGTTCGAAATAGGCGCGTTTGATCGTGATCACGCTGACCCGCAGGGCGACTGCGAGTTGTCTGATCGAGGGGATCTCCGCTCCGCGCCGCCAGTCCCCGACGGCGACCCGCTCCCGGATCTGCTCGATGATCTGCAGATACATGGGCCGGCCGTCCGCCTGGGAGATAACGAAGCCATTAACTGTGCATATCAATATACTCAGTATATACAGTTTGCGGTCCGCGTCAAGGGGGTGGGCGAAGTCACAGCACCGAGCCCGACTCGTTTCGCAGACGATGTTCTTCAGCTTGATATTGGCCGCGCTCACGACGGGTCCGAGCGGCGACGCC
The DNA here is from genome assembly GCA_041690835.1 of Vulcanimicrobiota bacterium. Classification (GTDB taxonomy): domain Bacteria; phylum Vulcanimicrobiota; class Vulcanimicrobiia; order Vulcanimicrobiales; family Vulcanimicrobiaceae; genus JALYSX01. The sequence goes on from JBEPVY010000009.1 coordinate 18,090, forward strand.
TTTTATACGCCCCCTTCGCCCCTGCCGGCCGGGACCCACGGCGACCTGATCTGGGCGCGCCCCTGGACGAGTGGCGTCGCGCTCAAGAACGCCGCCTCGAATACGCTGATCCTCTATCACACGACCACCGTCAACGGCGTCGATACGGCGATCTCCGGAACGGTCTCGATCCCGAAGGGCGATCCGCCGAAGGGCGGCTGGCCGGTCATCAGTTGGGCGCACGGGACGACCGGGAACGGGCCGCAGTGCGCGCCGTCGCGCTTCGATATCCAGAACACCGAACAGGCGGCGCTCGACGTCTGGGTCTCCAAAGGCTACGCGGTCTTGCAGACGGACTACGAGGGGAACGGAACGCCGGGCATCCATCCGTATCTGATCCGCGAAGCGGCCGCGCGCGACGTGACCGATATCGTGCGCGCGGCGCGCCAACTGGATCCGCACATCGGCACGCGCTGGATGGTGCTGGGTCACTCCGAGGGCGGCGCGTCGTCGCTTGCGACCGCGTCGTACGGTCAGGCCTGGGCGCCGGAACTGCAGTTGCTCGGGTCGATCGCCTACGCGCCCGGTTCGCACATGTTCGGCTACCTGAACGATATGCAGAACGACCGGCAACCGATGAAATACCTCGCGTTCTTCTTTCTGGCGGTTCAAGGCGCGGCCTCGGTCGATCCGAACATCGACCTCGACAAGATGTTCTATCCCACCCTGACCGACCGCTTGCCCGAGTTGCAGAAGCGGTGCGTCTGGGAGATCGATAAGGATTTCGGCTGGAACTCGATCGTGCCGGCCGAGCTGTTCCGGCGCGACGCCGATCTCGACGAACTCAAGCGGGTCTTCATCGCGAACGATCCGGGAGGGTTCGACATCACGGTACCGGTCTTCGTGTTCCAGGGTCTCAAGGACCAGATGGTCGGCGCGGCGGCGACCACCCAGATGGTCGGCGCGCTCTGCGAGCGTAAGGCGAACGTGTCGTATGCGACGTATGCGAACACCGACCACTTCGCGGTGATGGCGAAGTCGCAGACGCTTGCCGAGGGCTGGGTCGCCGATCGCTTCGCGGGCCGCCCCGCCGAATCGCGCTGCGCCGATCCGCCGCTCGCGTTCTAGCGGATGGCTAGATAGGACTTCGGCGTTCGCGCAGCGGAGACTGCGTGCATGGATCTCATCACGTCGGTAGACACGGTACACTGGGTCTTCGCGTTTCTCGTCCTGCTCGCCGCGGTGACGATCGGCTGGACGCAGCTCGGTCAACGCGTGATGGTGGCTTTGATCGGCATACAAGTGTTGATCGGCATCGTCTTCGCGGCGGTCAACGGGCCGGCGCTTGCGGGCAAAGGCGCCGCGATCGGCGAGCACATCGTCGGAGCGCTGCTGGCGATGGCCGCGTATATCTTCGCTCGCCGGCTCGGGCAGCGCGGCGCGACGCGGCCCACGCAGATCGGGCTCTCGGCGCTCGGCTTGCTGCTCTTGCTCGGAACCGCGTACCTCGGGCTTCACGCCCATCGCGGGGTGGGGCTTTGAAGCGGGCGCTCGTGCTGATCGCCGTTCTGGCGATCGTCGCCGTGGCGGCCTACTTGGTCCTGCGGCCGCACAACCCGATTCCGGACACGATCTCCGTCTACTACACCAAGGCGGCCGACGGCACGTCCGAGGTCTCGTGGCCGGTCTCGATGCGCCCGATGCAGAGCGGCGAGAGCGCTGCCGAGCACACCCACAACGCCGCGCTCTACGCCGCCGTCCAGACGATCGCCGGTCCGCCTTCCGACGTTCAGGCGGTGCGCTTTCCGACCGGCACGCGCGTGCTCTCCGTCGCACTCGACGGAAAGACGGCATCCGTCAATCTCTCTGGTGAGGTGAAGAACCAAGCCGGCGGCACGTTCGGCGAGAACGGAGAGTTCAAATCGCTGGTCTTCACCCTGACCTCGATTCCGGGAATCGATGCGGTCGCGGTATTGGTGGATGGCCAGAGACTCGATACGCTTCCCGGGGGACATCTCGAGCTGGATCAACCGCTTCACCGTGCGGATTTTTAGTCTCGCACTCGCGTCGCTGCTGGTGCTTTCGGGCATCGGCGGCGCGCGGGCGGATGCCAAGCCTTCCTTCGTCTTCGCGGGGAAGGCGCTTGCTATCGCGCACGTCGCGACGGTCGGCGGAAAGCTCGCGATCTCGGTCCGCGATCCCGGACTGCAGGAATTGCTTCACGAGATCGGCGCATCGCTGACCTGGAATCCGGGCGAGCGTTACGTGCTCTTCACGACGGCGGAGCCCGCCATCATCAGTTTCGCGGTCGGCGACGCCCGCTACGACGTGGGCCCGCGTAGCGCGCAAGCGTCGTTCGCCCCATACGAATCCGGCGGTTCGGTCTACGTGCCGTTCGACGAACTGATGAGCGCGCTCTATCTCGCACCGAAGCGCGACGGCGATGCGACCGTCATCCAACCGCAGCTCGCGGCCTTCGACGTGCGCGGGGACGCCGCCGGATCGACGATCGTCGCGCGGGCCGGCATCCCGTTGCGCGCGCGCGTCGTCTCCGAGTCGGCGACGCAACTGGTCTATGCCTTCGACGGCGTCGGGACGACCCTGGACCGTTCGCGCGCGATCCGGTCCGCCGGCATTCGTGCGATCACGTTCGTCCAGTCCGGTACGACGCGCGCGCCGGTGACGACCGTGACGATCGCACTTGCGCCCGGAACGAGCCACGGACGACTGCAGACCGACGATCGCAACGGCTTCGCGCTCGTTATCGGCGGTGGGATGCCCGCGTCCGAGTCGGTCGCGGACGTCACGCCCGCGCCGGCAGCATCGTCTTCGGCAGAGCCGGCCGCACAGACGACGCCGGCGACCACAGGTGGTGCGACCGTGACCGGGCTCGACGCACATGCGGGGCCTAACGGCTATTCCGTCGACATCGCCGTCGGCGGGGATGCGACGTATGAATGGCATCGACTCGGCGAACCGGATAACCGGTTCTGGATCGACATCCACGGTGCGTCGCTCGTGCCGGGCATAGGCGACGTCGATGGCACCGATCCGGTCACCTCGGTACGCGTCCGACAGTTCGATGCGAACACCGTTCGGGTCGCGCTCTCGCTCTCCGGTTCCAAACGGCTGGACGTCCAACCGAGCGGCGACGGCGTGAAGATCTTGGTCTATGCCGACGAAGGGGGCAACGACCTCGCACATTCGGGAACGGGAACGCTCGGTAACGCGGCGGCGGTGGCGCTCGCGCCCAGCCCCGGCGCGAGCGGTGGAAGCGGTGCCTGGAAGTTCGCGCCGCGCTCGGGCTACATCGCGACGAACCCGCGCCTGATCGTGATCGATCCCGGGCACGGTGGGAGCGACCCCGGTGCGACGAGAGGCGATCAGCACGAAGCGAACCTGACCCTCGACATGGCGGAGCGCCTGCGCGATATTTTGACGGCACGCGGCTGGCAGGTGGTGCTGACGCGTACGACCGACGTCGACGTCTACAAACCGAACGATTCCGCCCACGAGGAGCTTCAGGCGCGCGACGCCATCGCGAACAACGCCGGGGCCCGAATGCTCATCTCGATCCACGTCAATAGCTTCGTCAACGCCGGACCGCATGGTACGACCACGTACTACTCGAAGCCGGGCGACGTTCCGCTCGCTCGGGCCGTGCAGGCCTCCGCCGCCGCGCAACTCGGCACGCACGACGACGGAATCGTCAAGAGCAAGCTCTACGTCACCCTCCACGCCAACATGCCGGCGGTGCTGGTCGAGACCGCGTTCATCTCCAATCCCGACGATCTGGCCAAGCTGACGTCGCCGGATTGGCGCCAGAAGCTGGCGCTCTCGATCGCGGACGGCGTCCAGAGCTACGCCGGCGCGCCGCCCGCTGCGGACCGATCCGCGAACCAATAATGCTGGGGCTCTTCGATTCGGGATTGGGCGGTCTGACCGTCGTCAGACGCGTGCGCGAGTTGCTGCCGGATCAGACGTTGCTCTTCTTGGCCGATCAAGCCCACGTGCCGTACGGCGACCGCGGGCCGGAAGATCTTCATCGCCTGCTCGTCCGGAACGTACGCTGGCTCGACGAGCAAGGCGCCGATGCGATCGTGATGGCGTGCAACACCTCGTGCGCGATCGCCGCCGAGTACGGCTATCCGCCGCTACGCGCTCCGATCCTGGATCTGATCGAATCGGCCGCGATCGCCGTGCGCGATGCGGGCTATGCGCGGATCGGGATTCTCGCGACCGCCGCGACCGTGCGCACCGGAGCGTATACGAAGAAGATCCGTGCGATCGCGCCCTCGGTGCGCGTCGACGAAATCGCAGCCCCCGCGCTCGTTCCGCTGGTCGAGGCCGGCGTGACCGAGGGTGAGGTCCCCGCAGCGGCCGTCGCGGAGGTCTGCGCGCGCTTGCCGCGCGATCTCGACGCGGTCATCCTGGCGTGCACGCACTATCCCGTTCTGGACGCGCATTTCGCGCGCGCGCTCGGCGTGGGCGTCGCTCGCATCGACCCGGCGTTCGAACAGGCGGGTCGCGCGGCGGCACTGGTCGCGGCCCGCTCGATTCCTTCGGGCATCGGGCACACCCGCTACGTGACGACCGGCGACGTGGAGGTTTTCCGGGCGAGCGTTCATCGTTTGATGGAAGCGGGCTCGCACGTCGTCGAGATGGCCGCCCCCTGACGCCCTCGGGACCCGAAGGTGCCCCCGTCCAGCACGGGAATAGCCCGGACATGATACGGGGACGTCTGATGGTCGCTAGAGTTTTTCGCGTGATCTCCGCAAGCACGCTTCTGGCCATTGCGGCCTGCTCGGGTGGCGGCATGACGCCGGTCCAGACGAGCCGGTCGCCACAGTCCGCTCTGCCGATGCCGCAGAGCGTCTCGCCGGCATCGATAAAGGCCGCGCCGATGGCGCACACGGCGATTCTGCCTGCGAGCGCCATGATCACGCGCCGCACGGCCGCCGCGATCGTCCCGCAGTTCTGGCACCAGATCCCCGGCACGGCAAGCGACGTAGAGGCGGCGGCGGACGGGTCGATCTACATCCTCTCGGACCAGCCCGCGGGGCCGGACAAATATATCTGGCATTACAGCGGCGGCGTATGGAACAACGTCACCGGCCTGGCCCAGAAGATCGCCGTCGCGCCCGACGGCACGCTCTACGCGGTGAACTCGGGTGGAGGCATCTACTCGTACAGCGGCGGTAGCTGGACCGCGCTTGGCGGTGGGGCAAGCGACGTCGCGACCGTTCGGGACAACTCGATCTACGTCATCACGCAGACCGGGACCGGACCTGACTACGGGATCTTCCACTACGCGGGCGGCACGTGGACGCAAGTCCCAGGCCAAGGCACCACCCTGGTCGGATCGCTGGATACGTCCAGCTACACGATTCCGAGCGGAACGCTCGCGCCCGGCGGCGTGTACGTCCTCAACTCGTTCGGGTCCATCTACTATCTCAACGCCGACCACAGCTACGCCTACGTCCCCTCGCAGGCGACCGCGATCGCTTCTGCGCCCGGGGGATTGCTCGCGCTCGGCTATCCGACCAGCGCGGCGAATCATCTCTACTTCTATCAATACGACGCGGCGACGCCGGGTTGGAGCGCCGAGACGGGTACGGGCGTCAACATTTCGAGTAACGCCGGCAATCTCTTCGTGGTCGCGAACACGAACGCGATTTACGAGACGTCGCTGACGACCACGCCTTCGAGCTTGGTCGCGACCCCCTCGACGGTCGACCTGGCCGGGATCGGCACCACCTACCAGCGGACCTACACGGTGACGGAGGCCGGCTATAACGGGGCCATCTCCGAGTCGGGCACGTGCGCGGGTATCGCGGAGTTCTCCGATAGCGGCAGCACCGGTCCGGAGATCGACGTCACCGTCAAGGGCGACGCAGTCGGAACGTGCTCGCAGACCTACCGGGACATCTACGGTCAGACCGCCACGGTTGCGATCTCGGTCACGACCGGCAGCGTCATCATCACCAAGGCCCGCTAGAGGATTCGGGCGCAGGCGACCGTCCACATCCGGTGAAGTCCCGGGGAGCATGATCGCCTTTTCAGCGCCGTCTGCGCCCCTTCCGACCGACATCGCGCCGATCGATCGCTACGGTAGTACTACGTGAATCTGCGTTCGCCCGTCCGCGCCGGATTGGTCTGCACGTTCCTGTCGGTTTGGCTGATCGGCGCGGCGCCTCACGACCCGTCCTCATCGAATGCCGACGCGGTCGCCGCATTCAACCAAGGCGCGAACGCCTTCAATGCCAAGCGTTATGCAGATGCGATCGATGCGTACACCCGCGCGATCGCGCTCGACCCGGAATTCGCGGCCGCCTATCGCGATCGCGGCGACGCGGAGACGTCGCTCGTTCGTAACGCGGCCGCGATCGCCGACTACACGGTCGCCCTCCGGTTGGATCCGAGCGACGAGTACGGCTACGTGGAGCGGGGCCAGGCCTACAACAATATACGTTCTTCTGCCGAGGCTCTGGCAGATGCTTCGCGCGCGATCCGGATGGACGGCAACGACGGCAACGCGTACGTCGTCCGCGGCAACGCGCTGGCCGGGCTCGCCCGCTTTAGCGCGGCGCTCGCGGCGTTCAAGACGGCGGATGTATTGAGTCCGGACTCCTTCGGCGTCCACTTCGGCAGGGGCCTGACCTATCTCGCGATGTGCGACAATAGGCACGCGATCGTAGCCTTCGGTGCGGCGCTCGGGATCCGCGACGACGCCGGCGCGCGCAACGATCGCGGCCTTGCCTTCATGGCCTCTAAAGCGTACGGCCCCGCCATGACGGACTTCACGCGGGCGATCGCGCTGGACCGATCGGTAGAACCCTTCGTCAATCGCGGCGTCCTCGCGATGAAACAGAAGCGTTACCCCGCGGCCGAGGCGGACTTCGACGCGGCCCTTGCGATCGACAACACCGATCCACAGGCATACGCCGACCGCGCGGGCGTCTTCGCCTTGGAGCATCGGTTCTCATATGCGCTACGCGATGCCGCGAGTGCGGTGCAATGGGACGAAGCCATCGGCGCCGACCTACGACGTCTGCACGAGCCCGATCCGAAGGTGTATCGTCGGCTCGCGGACGTCTACGAGCGACTGGGCGCACCGTCGCTCGCGGCCTCGAATCGTGCCGCGGCGGCGAAGTTGACGAAGGCCTCGGGCTCGCCGGAGTGCCCGGTCTAAGCGAAGCTAGAACAGCGGCGCGAACGGGACGCCGAACAGGTGGAAGAAGCCGATCGTCGAGACGGCCGCGAGCAGCGCGCCCGCGATGACCTGTGCGAGCGTGTGCGCCTTGAGATAGACGCGCGCCCACCCGACCATCGGGATCAGCACCAGGAACGGCAGCGGCTGGCGACCGTCGAGGATCGTGAGCGCGACCAGCGGCGCGGTGATCCCGAGCGCGTGCGTGCTGATCTTCCAATAACGCGTGATATATTGCACGACGATGGTCGAGAGCGTGTAGCCGGCCATGGCGGCCGTGATGATGCGCGGCGCGTGCATGAAGTAGAGCGCGATCGTTCCGAGTAGATAGAAGATCACGAACGCGCCGAAGACGGCCTCGCGCTCGTGCCGGACCGACATGTCGAGATCCGAGATCCGGTCGGTGCCGTAGAGCCAGAAGACGTAGAGCATCGGCCCGAGCGAGGTGAAGAAGGTCGAGATGAAGAGCAAGCGCCAGAAGTCGACCGTCCCGCCGGCCGCGATATGGGCCAAGATCACGAAGAGCCCGAGGGCCGTCAGGAACGGGTTGAAGATCGTCGAGATGATCTTCGCGAGGTCGCGCCAGACCTTGCGGTTCTTGATCGGGATGATCGGCGGCAACGGCTCTAACACCCCGCGTATTCTCATGCTGGCGGCGAGGGAATCCTGCCGGGCCGGTCGGCCGTTGGGGTAGAAGGGAAGAGAGCATCATGATTCTGGAACGCATCACCTCACCGGCGGACCTCAAGCGGCTTTCGCGCGCCGACCTCGACGGATTGGCGCGCGAGATCCGCGATCTGCTGGTCGTCACGTGCTCGCGCAACGGCGGACATCTGGCCCCGAACCTCGGCGTGGTGGAGCTGACGATCGCGCTGCATCGCGTGCTCGATGCGCCCCGCGACAAGATCGTCTGGGACGTCAGCCATCAGGCCTACGTGCACAAGATCCTGACCGGACGCGCTGACCGGTTCGCGACCTTGCGGCAGGAGGGAGGGCTCTCCGGATTCGCGATGCGCTCCGAGTCGGAGTACGATTGTTTCGGCGCGGGGCATGCGTCGACGTCGGTCTCGGCGGCGCTCGGGATGGCGGTCGCGCGCGATCTGCGCGGCAGCGACGAGACGATCGTCGCGGTCCTCGGCGACGGCGCGCTGACCGGCGGGCTCGCCTACGAAGCGCTCAACAACGCGGGCGCGCTCTCAAGCAACCTGGTGGTCGTGCTTAACGACAACGAGATGTCGATCGCACCCAACGTCGGGTCGATCGCGTCGTATCTGTCGGTCTTGCGGAGCAAGCCGTTCGCCAATTTCGCGCGCGAACGCGCGAAGGACGTGTTGGATCGTCTGCCGTTCGGCGGAACCGCGAAAAAGGCGTTCGAAACGGCCGAAGTCGCGGCCATGCGGTTCGTCTCGCCTGCCGAGAAAACGGCCGTCATCTTTGAAGAATTGGGCTTTCGCTACCTCGGACCGGTGGACGGCCACAACCTCGATGCGTTGCTCGATGCGTTACAGACCGCCAAGCGTTTTGCGGGCCCCGTGCTGGTGCACGTGCGGACCGTCAAAGGCAAGGGCTACGAGCCGGCGGAGCACGACGCGCGCACGTTTCACGGCTGCGGCGCGTTCGACGTCGAGAACGGCAAGCTCGAAGCGCGCGGCGGAGCGGCGACCTTCGCGGATGCGTTCGGGGCGGCCATGAACGTGGTTGCGGAGAAGGACCCGCGCGTGATCGGCATCACCGCGGCGATGCCGGACGGGACCAAACTCTCGGCGTTCGCGAAGGCGTTTCCACAGCGCTATCACGATGTCGGCATCGCCGAGGCGCACGCCGTCTGCTTCGCGGCGGGCGCGGCATCGGCCGGGTTGCGGCCGGTCTGCGCGATCTACTCGACCTTCCTGCAACGTGCCTACGACCAGATCGTGCACGACGTGTGCGTACAGAACCTCCCGGTCGTGTTCTGCATCGATCGGGCCGGGTTCGTCGGTGACGACGGCCCGACGCACATGGGGCTCTACGATATCGCCTACCTCCGGACGCTCCCGAACATGACCGTCATGGCGCCGCGTTCCGAGGCCGAGCTGCTCCCGATGCTCGAGTTCGCCCTGACGCTGGACGGGCCGTCCGCGATCCGGTACCCGCGCGGCTCGACCTCGGGCCGGCACCTGGATCCGGTCGCGCCGATCCTGGCGGGCAAGGCCGAGGTGCTCCGCGAGGGTAGCGGGGTCGCGATCCTGGCCTTCGGCAATACGGTCGATCTGGCGCTCGACGCCTACGACCAGCTGGCCAGCGGCGAGTGGGGTCCGCCCGCCCTGCCGAGCCTCCCGACCGTGGTCAACGCCCGCTTTGCCAAGCCCTTGGACGTCGACCTGATCGAGCGTTTGGCCAGCGGCCACGATCGGCTCCTTACCTTAGAAGAGCACTCCCTCGCAGGCGGCTTCGGCTCGGCGGTCGTAGAGGTGGTCTCGGACCGGGGGCTCCTCGTGGCCGTCGAGCGGATCGGCGTCCCGGACGAGCTGGTCCAGCACGGTGCTCAGGTGAAGCAACGTGCGCAGATCGGTCTCTCCGCCCACGGATTGGCGGAGCGAATCGCGCGCGCGCTTGTCGCACCCGTCCGTCCGTGATACAATCCCCGCGTTTTTGCTGACTATGGAGACCCCGACATCGTGATGCCCGTTTTGCTCGCCGCGGCCACTGCCGCCGCCAAAATCCCCGTGACGATCGCGACGAGCGTCCCGATCACGAAGCCCGCCGTCACCGTCACCGCCGCGCCCGCCCAGGCGGCGGTTCAGACGCTTTCGTGGTTTCAGATCCACGCCGGCTGGCTGACGCATACGGTCGCCGCCATCGGCATTCTCGCCGCCGTCGGACTGATCGTGCTGCTCGCCGTGCAGACGACCAAACAAGAGGGTCTCTCGGGATCGATCGGCGGACGCGTCGAGTCTGCCTACAAGGGACGTCCGGGCGCGGACGAGCAGCTCAAGCGCATCACCGGATTCGTCGCCGGCGTGTTCGTCGTCGCGTTCGTCATTCTGTCGCTGACCGGTATCTAGGCAGACCGCGCGCATGGCGTTGCTCGACGTTCGGAATCTGCGCACCACGTTTCGCACCGAAGACGGTCCGGTAACGGCCGTCAACGGGCTCTCTTTCCAGCTCGATGCGGGCCAGACGCTCGGCATCGTCGGCGAATCCGGCTCCGGCAAATCGGTCACCTCGCTCTCGATCATGCGCCTGCTCACGGGCAATGCGGACGTCACCTCGGACGGGATATTCTTCGACGGCGCGGACCTGACCAAGCTCAGCGAGACGGAGATGCGCAAGATCCGGGGTAACCGGATCGCGATGATCTTCCAGGATCCGATGACCTCGCTCAACCCGGTCTTGACGATCGGCGAGCAGATCGCCGAAGCGATCCGCCTGCACCTCGGCATGAACCGAGCCGAAGCGCGGGACAAGACGATCGAGATGCTCACGAAGGTGCGCATCCCGTCGCCCGCGAGCCGCATCAACGACTATCCGCACCAGTTCTCGGGCGGCATGCGGCAGCGCGTGATGATCGCGATGGCGCTCTCGTGCGACCCGCAGCTCTTGATCGCCGACGAACCGACGACCGCGCTCGACGTGACCATTCAGGCCCAGATCCTCGAACTGATGAACGAGATGCAGGCCGAGACGGGCACCGCCATCATCTTGATCACCCACGACCTCGGCGTCGTAGCCGAGACGTGCCAGGACGTGCTCGTGATGTACGGCGGCAACGTGGTCGAGTACGGTACCGCCGACCAGATCTTCGAAGAGCCGAAGATGCCCTACACCCAAGGGCTGCTCGCGTCGCTGCCGCGCTTGGACGCGCACGAACGCCGCCGCCTCGAGCCGATCAAGGGCCAGCCGCCGAACCTGCTGCATCTGCCGCCGGGGTGTGCGTTCGCACCACGCTGCGATTTCCGGATGCCGATCTGCGACGAGCCGGTGCCGGTCTACGCCTTCGGCGAAGGCCATACCGCCCGTTGCTGGCTCTACGACGAACGTTCGAAGGACCAACGCACCACCACCGTAGCCGCTACCGCGCCCGTCGTCGCGCCGCCGCCGGAGACGCTCTAGTGTCCGAACTCCTCGAAGTACGCGACCTCTACAAGTACTTCCCGATCCATGCCGGTCTGCTTTCGCGCCACGTCGGCGATGTGAAGGCGGTCGACGGCGTCAGCTTCAAGATCGCTCCGGGCGAGACGCTCGGCCTGGTCGGCGAGTCGGGTTCGGGCAAGACCACGATCGGGCGACTGATCCTCAAGCTGTTGCCGGTCAGCAAGGGCAAGGTCTTCTTCGAAGGCCGCGACGTCACCATGATGAATCGCGCCCAGGTCCGCAAGCTCCGCAAGGAGATGCAGATCATCTTCCAAGATCCTTACGCCTCGCTCAACCCGCGGATGACCGTCGGCGACATCGTCGGCGAGCCGCTCAAGATCCACAAGATCGCGACCGGAAAGGCCGCCGAGGCCCGCGTCCAGGAGCTGCTCAAGCTGGTCGGTCTGCGGCCCTACCATGCGAACCGCTATCCGCACGAGTTCTCGGGCGGCCAACGCCAGCGCATCGGCATCGCGCGCGCGCTCGCGGTCGACCCGAAGTTCATCGTCTGCGACGAACCCGTCTCGGCCCTCGACGTCTCGATCCAGGCGCAGGTCATCAACCTGCTCGAGGATCTGCAAGAGAAGCTCGGTCTGACCTATCTGTTCATCGCGCACGACCTCTCGATCGTCCGGCACATCTCGACCCGGGTCGCCGTCATGTACGTCGGCAAGATCGTCGAACTCGCGGATAACGCCGACCTCTACGAACACCCGACGCATCCGTACACCCAGGCGCTCCTGACGGCCATCCCGCTCCCGGACCCGGCCGCCCAGCGCAAGCGCAAGCGGGTCGTGCTGACCGGCGATATTCCGTCGCCCGTCAAACCGCCGTCGGGCTGCCGCTTTCACACCCGTTGCCCGATCGCGTTCGATCGCTGCAAGGTCGAAGAGCCGGCCTTCACCGAGTACTCGCCCGGCCATTTCACGGCGTGTCACTGGGTCGAAGAACACAACGGCCAGGCGCCGGACATCGTCCACGGCTCGGCGGTCGCGCCCGCATAACGTCGCCTTAGGGCATAAAAAAAGGGCGATCGTTTGCACGATCGCCCAGTTCCGTTCGCCTACGAAAGGCTTACTTTTTGCCCTTGCGAGCGGCCTTCTTGCGGCGGGGGGCAGCCTTTTTCGCGGCGGCCTTTTTGCGCGGAGCGGCCTTCTTGGCAGCCTTTTTACGCGGAGCGGCTTTCTTCTTGGAAGCCTTCTTGCGTCCGCCGGCCTTCTTCGCGGCTTTCTTGCGCGGAGCGGCTTTCTTGGCAGCCTTCTTGCGTCCGCCGGCCTTCTTGGCGGCCTTCTTACGTCCGCCGGCCTTCTTCGCGGCTTTCTTGCGCGGAGCGGCTTTCTTGGCAGCCT
>JBEPVY010000010.1:0-30662 GCA_041690835.1 Vulcanimicrobiota bacterium
GGCGCCCGCGGGACGAGAGACGTTGCATCGGCTTACTATACAACACGAATTGAGACTTCAGAGAGAGTCGGACCCTAGTCTAGGGGCAATCGCCAGCTTCACAAGGAGTCCACCATGGTCCGCACCCTCTCGCGTATGCTCCTCTCGGCCGCCCTTCTGATCGCCCTCATCCCGGCGGCCCACGCCTCCGCCGCCGATTCCCGGGACTTCAAGGTCTACAACAAGGGCGACCATACGATCGTCACCCTGAACGTCTCGAAGCACTCCCACAATACCTGGGAAGAGGACGTCCTCGGCGACGACGACGTGATCGCCCCGGGCGACGCCCGAACGATCCGCTTCCACGATGACGACGATTCCTGCATGTATGACGTGCGCGCGGTCTACTCCGACTCGACGAAGCGCGTGATCTCCGACGTCAACATCTGTACCGACAACGTGTCGTTCTACTACTGATGGCCGACGATGCCGGTGCCACGACGTTCGTGGTACGCATCATCCGGCATCCGAGCAGCGCTTCTTATTGCCGCGTGACGGACGTCTACGCATCGCGATCCTGGGTGGTCGTCGATCGCGTGGACGTCGCTGCGCTCCGCGCGCTGCTCGCGCATGAGTCGACGGAACCGGATGTCTAACCCACCCACTCGCTCGGAGGCCCCAATGTCACGCTTCTCCCTTCAAGGCGCCGCGCTCGTCGCGATGCTCTCGCTCCTGGCCGCCTGTTCGGGCGGCGGTACGATCCCGACGCCGGCCCCGGCTCCGTCAGCATCCACTTCGGTGACGCTCCCGGTCGGGTCGGCCGCCACGCCGGCGACCTTGCCGGCCGCTTCGGGTGCCGTCGCTACCGTCTCTCTCTCGTCCGCCTCCGCACCGGCGGGCGCGACGATCGCCGTGACCTATTCGGCGACCGCTCCGTCCGGAGTCGCTCCGCTGATCGCGAAGAAGACGGCGCTGACCGGCGCGACGGTCTTGGCGTACTACACGTTTACTCCGAGCGTCAACATCCCGCTGAACTCGTTCCCGGCGTTCACGATGACGTATCCGTCGTCGTTGCTGCCACCCGGAACGACCATCCACGTGGCCTTCCTCGACGCCGGCACGCAGTCGCCGGTCTATCAGCTCGATATCGCCTCCGGAACGAACGGCGTCGTGTTGAGCAGCACCGCCTCGGCACCCTCGCTCCTAGCGGGCAAGACCTACGTCTTCGCGTTCTACTACCTAGCGGCCATCGCCACGCCATCGCCGACGCCGACAGCCGCGCCGACCGATGCACCGTCGGCAACGCCGACCGCTACCCCGACCGCGACGCCCGGCGGCGCGTTTCTCGGCAATCCGGTCGCGATAACCCAAGTCGATACGGGCGGTCCCCAGGGTACCCAGTATTACGACGGCTCCATCGTCGTCGGCGCTGATGCGAATCTCTACATCGCCGACCAGCGGGCCGACAAGATCGACGTCTTCAACCCGACGACGATGACGAAGGTCGCGCAATGGCCGTTCGCGCGAGCGGGCGATCACGTTCCGATCCGTCCCTCAAGTCTGGCGCTCGCATCCGACCATCGCATCTGGACCGCGAGTTTCGACGACACCAACGATGTCTACGCGCTGGATCCTGCGACGGGCACGCTGCAAGCATACCCGTATGCGCCTTCGAGCGCCGACGGCATCATCGCGCGCCTCGTAGCCGGAGCCGATGGGCGCATGTGGGGGCTCACCAACCTGGGTCTCCAGGTCTTTACGAACGCCGGCGTAAGGACCGCGTATCCGTTCGCGCTCGCGCAAGGTAGCTGCAAGGACATCGTCCTCGGCAACGACGGTAACGTGTGGTTTGGTTGTGGCGGGAACGTCGGCAAGGCGACCCCGTCGGGCACGATCACGCTCTATCCGCACGGCTCTCACGCGCCCATGACGGCGACGGCCGACGGCATCTGGTTCAACTCGTCCAATAACCTGGCACGCATAGGATACGACGGAAGCAGTTATGTCGAAACGCCGTACCCGGCATATGCCAGCGACGTGCATACCATGTGCACGGGGCCGGACGGGAACGTCTACGTCGGGTCGACCTCGGGCCTCTGGGAGATCCCGGTCGGACCGAGCGGCGCGATCGGAACCGGCGCGATTCTCGTGGATTATCGTGCTTCGCTCAACCCCGACTACTACGCGATGGTCGTCGGTCCCGACAACCACTCGATATGGTCGGGGAACGACGCACAGAACACGCTGCGAGTGACCCGCTAAGCATATCGAGGACGGGTCTCCCCCCGGGCTTCTCGCCCAGGGGGAGATCGTTCGTGCCGCCAAGGTCGAGGCCATGACGGCGATAACGGAGGTCCGGCTTCGGACGCTCGGCGATCTCTCGATCGCCGTCGACGGCGAGCCGAAGGCGCTGCCGGCAACCCAAAAGGCGCGCTCGCTGCTCGTCTACCTCGCGATCCATCCGCAAATCGAGTTCCAACGCGACGTCCTGTGCGACGTCCTTTGGCCCGACGCAGAGTCGCAGCGCGCGCGCGCGAATCTCAGCACCGCGCTCTGGAGCATCCGACGCAGCTTCGACAGTGCGGGACTGACCGATCCGATCTCGGCCACGCGCAACGCGGTACGTTGGGCCGGCGCCCTCGAAGTCGATCTCCTCACGTTCGAAGCCGAGTCCGGTGCGGAAGATATCGAGGCCTGCGCGCGTGCGGCCGCCCTCTATCGCGGAGATTTTTTCTCGGAAGACTATTCCGACTGGGCGATCGCGGCGCGCGAACGCGCGGCGGCGCGCTACGAGACCGTCCTCGAGCGCCTGTTGACCGAACGCGCGGACCCGGATGCCGCGCGCCGGCTCCTGGCCGTCAACCCTTATGTCGAGAGCGCGTACGACCTGCTGATCGGCACGGCCCTCGCGTCGAACAATCGCGAGAGCGCGTCGGCCTTCGCACGACGCTGCGTCGAACGGACCGCAGAGATCGGCGCGAAGCCGAGCGACGCCTTCATGCGCGCGCACGGCGATCTGCTCGACGTCCGCGCCGCGGGACGCTCGCTGATCCCACCGCCCCTGCGCACGACGCCGTTGATCGGCCGCACGCGCGAACGCGAGGAACTCGGGCAGACGATCCGTGAGCGACGCCTGACGACGATCGTCGGGCCGGGAGGGGTCGGAAAGACCCACCTGGCCGGGACGGTCGCGCTCGACGCGTCCGGAGCCTTCGCGGACGGCGTCGCATTCGCGGACCTGGCCGGCGTGACGCGAGGTGCGGCCCTCGAACCGGTCATCGGCGCGGCGGTGGGCGCGGAGGAGGCACCGCGCACCCCCGCCGAGGTCGCGAGCGCGATCGGCTCGCGGGCGCTCTTGCTGGTGCTCGACAACTGCGAGCACCTGATCGATCGGGTCGCCGAAGTCGCGCGCGTCATCGTCGAGGCATGCCCGAACCTGCATGTGATCGCGACGTCGCGCGAGCGCCTCAACATCGATGGCGAGACGGCCTTCGGCCTGGCTCCGCTCGATCCCGAAGGTGCCGCACAGCTCTTCGCCTTGCGAGCTCGCGCGGCCGCACCGGGTCTCTCCGTCAAGCCCGATGACGATGTCGAGATCGCCGCGATCTGCGAAGCCCTCGATCGCCTCCCGCTGGCGATCGAGTTGGCGGCGTCTCGCGTCGCGAGCCTCGGCATCGCCGGCCTGCGCGGTGCGCTCGGCGCGCCGCTCCCGCTGCTCCGTGGTGGGAAGCGCAATGCGAGCGGCCGGCATCGCTCGCTCCACGATCTGCTCGCGTGGAGCTACGACCTGCTCGAGGAGAGCGAGCGGTCCGTTCTGCGCGCCATCTCGATCTTCGCCGGCGAGTGGTCGATCGACGATGCGATCGCGCTCTGCGCGAACGACGACCTGGCGTCCGGGCACGTCACCGCGCTGATCGCCGACCTGGCGGAGAAATCGTTGGTCTCGGTCGCCTTCGTAGATGGCGAGACGCGCTATCGTCTGCTCGAATCGACTCGCGCTTTCGCGCGCGACCGCTTGGAGGGCGCTCGCGAAGGCGACGAGCTGCGCGAACGGCATCTCGAGTTCTTGCTGCGGCGCTTTCAGGAACTCGATCCGGGACTCGGCGGCGCGGATGCGCTACGCGTCCTGGCCTCCGGCAACGCGCTGATGAACGACATGCGGCAGGCGCTCGCGACCGCCCTCGAACCCGGCGGCGACGCAGAGCGTGCGGCCGCGCTGCTCGTCGCGGCCAATCGCTTCTGGCTCGAGAGCCCGAACATCCGCGAGATGCGCGCCTACTGCGAACGTGCCTTGACGGTCCTGCCGGCCGGCAGCGACCTGATGCGCGCGCGCGTGTCGTACTGCATCGCGGTCCTCGCCCACTCGTCCGGCGACGGCGAAGGGCGCGAGCGGTTTGCGGAGATCGCGCGAGCGGGATTCGAACGTGCGGGCGACGTCTCCGGCCACGCCCGGGCCTGGAACGTCCTGGGCCTCTCGGCGATCGCTCGCGGCGACGCGCGCGCGGCCGGTCGCGCCTACGAGCGGAGTCTGGAACTGCAACGCCAAGCCGGCGAGCCGGCGGGCGTCGCGATCGCGCTGATGAATCTCGCTACCATCACGCAGGAGCACGAGCTGGATCGCGAGCGCTCGCACGCGTTGCTGCGCGAAGCCGCGGAGATCATCCGCGATCACGAGACGCCCGTCAACTACATGTCGATCCTCAACAACCTCGCCATCGCGGCCGCGCTCCTCGGCAGCTTCGATGAGGCGATGGCGTATCTGGATGAAGCCGATGCGCTAGCCCGCGGCGCGGGCAACGAGGCGCTGGTCGGCACGTTCCAACTCAGCCGAGCCGAAGCGGCCCTGCTGTGCGAACGCGACGAACTCGGGCGTGCGTCGCTTGCCGCGTCGCGCGAGATCATGCTCCGGCAGCCGGACATGCTCGCCCTCGAATGGTTGGACGTAGCGCTGTTGCTGGCCGATCGGGACGACCGCCTCGACGACGCTGCGATCCTGTTCGAATACACGGAGCTGATCCGCGCCGAGCGCGAGACCCCGGCGTCGCCCTTGCTAGTTCTCCGACGCGGGGCGCACGCGCTACGCCTCGCCGCCGACCAGGAACGATTGCGCTCGGCCAAGTTTCGCGCGAGCCTGCTGCCGCGCACGCCCCTGGACTATCTCGCGCGCGTTCCACTCGGAGTCGAGGCGCAACCATGACTCTGCCCGCCATCTTCTTCGGGCACGGGAATCCGATGAACGCGCTCGCGGAGAACGCCTACACGCGCGCCTGGGCGCGGCTGGGCGCGCGCTTCCAACCGAAAGCGATCTTGGCGATCTCGGCGCACTGGTACGTTCCGGGCATAGCCGTCACCGCGGCCGATCCGCCGCGCACGATCCACGATTTCGGCGGCTTTCCGAAAGCGCTCTTCGACGTGCGCTATCCGGCGCCGGGGGATTCGGCTCTGGTCGCGCGCGTCTTGGAGTTGCTCGGCCCGGATGCCGCGGTTGATCGCGATCGGGGGCTCGATCACGGGACGTGGTCGGTGCTGATCCACGCCTATCCGAAGGCCGACGTCCCGATCGTCCAACTGAGCATCGACGAACGGCGATCGGCGCAGTTCCACTACGATCTCGCGAAGCGCTTGACGTCGCTGCGCGATGAGGGTGTGATGATCGTCGGGAGCGGGAACGTGGTCCACAACCTGCACGAGTACGCCTGGGGCGAGCGGGCCGAGGATCGCGACTGGGCCGTCCGCTTCGAGGCGCGTACGAAGGAGCTGTTGCTCACGCGCGATCACGCGCCGCTGATCGCGTACGAATCGCTCGGACGCGACGCGCTGCTCTCGATCCCCACGCCGGAGCACTATCTTCCGTTGCTCTACGTCGCAGCGCAACAACGCGACGGCGACTCGGTCACCTTCCCGATCGACGGTATCGAGGGCGGCTCCCTCTCGATGCTCTCCGTCGTCATCGGCTAACGGACGAACAAGTAGCCCTGATCCGGGATCGTCACGATGTAGCGTGGCGTGTCGGGATTGTCTTCGATCTTCTTGCGCAGGTTGTGCAGGTGGACGCGGACGGCGGCGAGCTCTTCCTTTCCGTCCGCTCCGAAGAGCGTGCGAGCGAGTTCCTCGACTTCGACGATCCGCCCGACGTTGTCGAGCAGGCAACGCAAGAGCTGGGCCTGGCGCGTTCCGAGGCGCGTCTCGCGCCCGTTGATGCGCACGCGTCCGAAGTCCGCGTCGAAGCTGATCGCGGCTCCGACCGAGACGTCGCTCCCGGGTGCGAGCGTTGCGTGTAGCGCCTTTTCGGAGAACTGGGCCGAGGCCTCGCTCACCACGAACGAGATGGTGACGTTGCTGTCGCTCCAATGCAAGACCGGGATGTCCCGCTCGGTCAGGCAGGCCAGGCTGCGGTAGAAGACGCCGGCCGTTCCGCGCACGCCGGTGCCGACCACGCAGAGTTTGGCGCAGCTCTCGACGCGCTGGAGCGCGAGACCGAATTCCTGCGCGAGCGCTTGCATGAACGCCAGGTGTTCGCCGGGTGCGAGAAAGCGGAGGCCGAACGCGAACGACTGCATCATCTCGATCGAGATGCCGGCCGAGGCGATGCGTTCGAGGATCTTCATCTGCAGTTTCGGCCACGAGGCGGTGTCGGCGGGTCGTGCGCCCATCGAGAAGAGCGCGTACCCCGAGGAGACGGTGATCGAGGTGATCGGTGCGAAGCGGTCTTCGTAGCCGTTGGCGCGCACGACCGTTCCCTCGCCGTCGGTGACGCGCCGGACCTCATAAGAGACGTCGTGCTTCGAGGCCTCGTGCGCGGCGTCGGCGCTGACCGGATTGGCGCGCTGGTCGGCCAACTCCATCAGCTCTTCGTGACTGACGTAGCGGACCGAGACGGCATCCGCGATGCTCGACGGATCGCCCGACATCACGGCGTGCGCATCGGTATAGATGACCACCCGGGCCGCGTCGAGGGCGCGCGAGAGTTCGATCGCGTCGCGCTGGGTGCCGTCGACGACCGGCATACCGCCGAGATCGATGATCTCGCGCAGGAAGGCGGCGTCGATCGGGGTGCGCGCGCAGATCGCGGTGCGGTACCCCGCGCTCGCGATCGCGCGGGCGACGATGAGCGGCGTCGGGCAGACCACGATCACACCGGCCGTCTCTTGGACCTCGGCGACCCGTGCCAGCGCGGCTTCGAAGAGACGCGGGTGCCGGATGATAGGCGTTCCGAGTGCGAGGATCGCGATGTCCCTGGTCCGTCTCACTCTCGCACCTTCGAGGTCAACTGCGCTCGAACCACTCCGGATATCGGAACGAGACGGAAATACCGAAGTTGCGGGAGGCCTCCAGCATGGCGTCGACGCGTTCGTGCGTCTGCGATCGGGCCGGCTTTGTCTCGCGCAGTCGCTCGCGCAGAGCGCTCAGGTGGTCGACGAAGCGCGCGAACTTGGCGTCCATCGCGCCCTCGAGGGCTTTGCGAAAGGTCTTGCTGACGGCGGGTGCCGCGCCCGACGTCGATGCTGCGATCCGGACCGGTCCGGACCTGGCGATCGACATCATCGAGATCGAGCTCGAGGCGGGGCGATCGACGCACCACAAAAGGAAGCGCCGCGACTCCGAGAGCGCGTGCAGGCGAGCGGTCAGGACCTCGTCTTTGATCGTCGATAGTACGAAGAAGAACTCGCCGATGGTCTCATCGGTGACCGACGCGCCCGTCGCGCGTTCGACGATCGCGCCGCACTCCTCGAGGACCGCGCTTTTTTCGGAAGCCTCGCGATCGTCGCCGATCATCAGGCAGCGCCGCCCTTCGAGGTTGAGGGCGAGCGGATAGAATGGCTTACGAGGCACGGAGTTCGGCCTGCCCCTCCGGCGCGAACCAGGCGATCCGTTCGCGCAGGCGTACGACCTCGCCGACCACGACGGTCGATGGCCCGGTCAGATGGGCGCGGCGAACCTCGTCCGCGATCGTCGCTAGTGTGCCCGCGACCGTGCGTTGATCGGCGCGCGTGCCGTTCTCGATGACGGCGACCGGCGTCCAGGCCGAGCGACCGTGCGCGATCAAGCGCGCGGTGATGTTGGGAAGTTCGGCCAGGCCCATCAGGAAAACGGCGGTGCCGTTGGGGTTGGCGAGTTGCTGCCAATCGATCTGCGAGTGCGGCTTGGCCGGATCCTCGCGACCGGCGGCGACCGTGAACGACGCGCTGAGTCCGCGCTGGGTGAGCGGAATGCCGGCATAGGCGGGCACGGCGAGCGCCGACGAGATGCCGGGCACGATCTCGAACGCGACGCCTGCCTCGTGCAGTGCCAGCGCCTCTTCGCCACCGCGTCCGAAGACGAACGGGTCGCCGCCTTTCAAGCGCACGACCCGTCTGCCGAGGCGCGCGTGGCGGACCATCAGCGGAACGATCTCTTCTTGCGGCAGAGCGTACGAACCGCGGCGCTTGCCGACGAAGATCTTTTCACACGTCGGCGGCGCCATCGCGACGACCCCATCCGAGACGAGCGCGTCGTAGAGCAGCACGTCGGCATCTGCAAGCACCGCGGCCGCCCGCATGGTGACGAGGCCGGGATCGCCCGGTCCGCCGCCGACGATGAAGGCGCGGCCTTCGACGTTCGTTCGCGCAGGTCGCTCGGCCGGACGCGGGATGCTCGGTGCGAGTAGCGCGATGCCGGCGATCTCGAGCCCGATCGCGGGGACGGCAAGTGAGAGCGCGAACGCGATGCCTGCGAGCGCCAGGGCCGCGACGGCGTACGAGGCGTAGCGGATCCGTCGCGATTTCGAATCTGCGGCGGGAAGGACGACGAAGCCGGCGAGCAGACCGAGCGCCGGCGCATTGACCGCGGCGAAAGGCCAGAGGGTTTCCATCACGCGAGGATACGGGCCCTCGCCGGATGCGTCAATGCAAACGTTAACGCGCCTTTATATCGCCGATTAACGCCGGTTAAGGCTTCGATTGACCGCGTATCCAACGCATGGTACACCTTCACATCATGTTGACCGAAGGGGCTACACCGCAGGAAGTTCTCGAGTGGGCCGTGCGCGAGTACGGGCAGAAGCTCGTGCTGGCCTGTTCGTTCGGCGGCCCCTCGGGCATGGCGCTGCTCGACATGCTGCTCAAGATCGATGCGACCATCCCGGTCTACTACCTCGATACCGACCTGCTCTTCCCGGAGACCTACGATCATATCGCGCGGGTCGCGCGCCACTACGGCATCAGCCCATTGCCGGTGCGACCGGAGCGGTCGGTCTATCAGCAGTCGCTCGACCGCGGGCCGGCGCTCTGGGAGCGCGACCCCGATCTGTGTTGCAGCCTGCGCAAGGTCGAACCGCAGCGGGAGTTCCTGAAAGGGTACGCGGCCTGGATCAGCGGCATCCGTCGCGATCGCGGCGCGGGCGCCGTGCCGGTCGTCTCCTGGGATGCCACCTTCGGTCTCGTCAAGATCAACCCACTCGCTACCTGGACGGAAGAGATGGTCTGGACCTACATCCGCGCACACGGCGTACCCTATAACGAGTTGCACGATCGCGGGTACCCGAGCATCGGCTGCACCACCTGCACCGTCCGCGTGCGTCCCGGCGGCGACGCGCGCGCCGGGCGCTGGCAGGGCTTCGCCAAGACCGAATGCGGGCTGCACCGATGAAAGACGTCGAGACGATCAAGATCGAGAGCCGGAATCTGCGCGGCACGATCGCCACGTCGATCGCGGCCGGCGGCTCGCGCTTCGACGAGAGCGATCTACAACTGATCAAGTTCCATGGGATCTACCAGCAAGAGGATCGCGACGCGCGCACCGAACGGAAGAAGGCCGGACTCGAGCCCGCCTATCAGTTCATGTTGCGCTCCCGGATCCCGGGTGGTGTGGTCGGCGCCGAGCAGTACCTGGTGCAGGACGACATCGCCGGACGCTTCGGAAACGGTAGCCTGCGGATCACCACGCGCCAAGGCATCCAGTTGCACGGCATCCTCAAAGGCGACCTGCGCGCGACGGTGCGCGAGATCAACGCGTCGCTGCTCTCGACGATCTCCGCGTGCGGCGACGTGAATCGCAACGTGATGGCCTGTCCCGCGCCGCCCGAGAACGCGGCCGAGATCGAGGTCCAAGCGCTCGCACACCGGTTGGCCGAGCATTTCACGCCGACCACCCGCGCCTATCACGACATCTGGATCGACGGCGAGAAGATCGATACCGTCGGTGACCCCGCGGATCCGGTCGATCCGATCTACGGCCGCACGTATCTGCCGCGCAAGTTCAAGATGGGGGTGACCCTGCCGGGCGACAACTGCATCGATATCTACACGCAAGACATCGGCTTCGCCGCGGTCCTGCGCGACGGCGAGATCCTCGGCTACTCGCTGCTGGTGGGCGGCGGAATGGGCTCGACCCACGGGAAAGCCGCGACCTATCCGCGTGCCGCAAGTCCGTTCGCGTTCGTCTCCGCCGAAGAAGCGATCGAGGTCGCGGAAGCGATCGTCACCACCCAGCGCGACTTCGGCGATCGGACCAATCGCAAACACGCACGCCTCAAGTATCTGGTCGAAGAGCAGGGCATCCCGTGGCTCCGCTGCGAGGTCGAGCGCCGCATCGGCCGCTCGCTCGCGCTTCCGGTCGAAGTGCCGTTCGACGACGTGCGCGACCATCTCGGCTGGCACGAGCAGGCCGACGGCGCCTACGCGCTCGGACTGTACGTCGAGAACGGCCGCGTGAAAGATACCGACGTCGCCCGGATCCGGACGGGGCTACGCGCCGTCGTCGAACGTTTCAAGCCGCAGATCCGCTTGACCGGACAGCAGAATCTGTTGCTGCTCGGCATCGCTTCGGCGGACCGTCCGGCCGTGACGACGCTACTGCGCGAACACGGGATCGAGACCGATCCGGGTGCGCTCGGCGTGCGCCGCTACGCGATGGCGTGCCCGGCCGCTCCGACCTGCGGACTCGCACTGACCGACGCGGAGCGCGCGCTCCCGGATCTCGTCACCGAGATCGAGCGCGATCTCGAAGCGCTCGGCCTGGCCGAAGAACGCATCAGCATGCGCATGACGGGCTGCCCGAACGGCTGCGCGCGTCCGTACATGGGCGACATCGGTTTCGTCGGGCGCTCGAAGGATCTCTACGACATCTTCCTCGGTGGCGACTGGGCGAACACGCGCTTGAACTGGATCTACAAGACCGGCATCGGACGCACGAAGCTGGCCGACGAACTACGTCCGCTGTTCCTCGGCTGGACGCACGGGCGGATCGCAAGCGAATCGTTCGGCGACTACTGCCACCGCGTCGGCCGCGATGCGCTGCTCGAGCTTGCAGCGGAGGTCCCCGCCTGATAAGTCCGGGCGCAACCCTGGTCGGCCTGATCGTCGGCATCTTCGTGGGCCTATCGGGCATGGGTGGCGGCGCACTCCTTACGCCGCTGCTGGTGCTCGCCTTCGGGGTGAATCCGCTTGCGGCCGTCGGCAGCGACCTGGTCTCGTCGGTGCCGATGAAGCTGGTCGGTGCGATCGCGCATTACCGGCAGAAGACGATCGACATGCGGCTGGCGCTGCTGCTCGCGGCAGGCGGCGTTCCGGGCGCTCTTCTGGGTCTCATCATCCTCGGGCGGATCCAGACCGTCCTCGGCCCACACGGACTCGACGTCATCGTCGGTCGCGCGCTCGGCGCCGCGCTCCTGCTCTCGGCCGCCGCGTTGATCGCCGGCGCGTTTCTAAAACGTCAAGACGGAGCGGACGAGGCTGCGATCGTCTGGTCGCCGCGCCACACCGTGGTGCTTCCCGCGATCGGATCGATCGTCGGCATCGTCGTGAGCATGACGTCGGTCGGGAGCGGATCGCTCACCCTGCCACTGCTCTTCTTGGCCGCGCCGCAACTCGGATTGCGCCGCCTGATCGGCTCGGACGTCGTCTTCGCAGCGATCCTGATCCCGGTCGCGGCGGTCGGGCACTGGCGGTTCGGGAACATCGACTACCCGCTGGTCGGGAGCATCTTGCTCGGATCGATTCCGGGCGTGCTGATCGGCAGCAGACTCTGCGCGGTCATTCCGACGCGCTACTTTCGTCCGGTCTTGGCCGGTGCGATGGTCTTCATCGGCGTTCGGCTCTTCTAAGAAAGGTATTCACAATGGCTAAGGGGTTTTCGATCCGGCATACCCGGCTCTCGGGCGTCGATACCGACGACCTTCCGGCGGCGTCGGAAGAAGTGGTGGCATAGCGATGGCGCGCATCTACGACAACGTCGCCGCCACCTTCGGCAACACCCCGCTCGTGCGGCTCTCCCGTTTGGCGAAGGGTCTGCCCGGCGACGTTTTGGTGAAACTCGAATCGTTCAACCCGGCCGGCTCCGTGAAGGACCGGATCGGGATCGCGATGATCCAGACGGCGGAGCGCGACGGACGACTGCGCCCGGATTCGATCATCGTCGAGCCGACCAGCGGCAATACCGGCATCGCACTCGCGTTCGTCGCGGCCGCGAAGGGCTATCCGATCATCCTGGTCATGCCCGACACCATGACGGTCGAGCGGCGCAACCTGCTCAAGGCCTATGGCGCGCAACTCGTGCTGACGCCCGGCAGTGAGGGCATCAAAGCGGCCATCGCCAAAGCCGAAGAGATCCGAGCGTCGGATCCGGCCAAGTATTTCCAGCCGCAGCAGTTCGAGAACGAGGCCAATCCGCTGATCCATCGCCAGACGACGGCCGAAGAGATCTGGCGGGATACCGACGGCGAGGTCGACGTCTTCGTGAGCGCGGTCGGAACCGGCGGCACGATCACCGGCGTCGGCGAGGTGCTGCGCGAGCGTCGGCCGGGCGTGCAGATCGTCGCGGTCGAGCCGGATGGGTCGCCGGTGCTTTCGGGCGGTACGCCCGGTCCGCACAAGATCCAGGGCGCGGGGACCGGCTTCGTGCCCAAGGTGCTCAACGTCGACGTGTTCGGGGAGATCGTCCGCGTTACCGACGCGGACGCGATCGAGACGGCCCGGCGCGCGGCCCGCATCGAAGGACTGCTGGTCGGGATCTCGTCGGGCGCGAACATCTTCGCGGCGTTGCAGATCGCGACGCGCCCGGAGAGCGCCGGCAAGACGATCGTCACGATCGCCTGCGACACCGGCGAACGCTATCTCTCGAACCCGGTCTTCGCCGATCAAGAAGCCGTCGTGGTAGAACCGGCGCTGGTGGCGGTCTAGGGGTACCGACCAGGGGCACGCCGGCGAGAGGGGCACCCCTTGTCAGCGATCTGCACCCTTGTCATCCCGAGCGTAGCGAAGCGCAGTCGAGGGACGGCACGAAGGCCGTGCTGCGATTCGTCCCTCGACTACGCTTCGCTACGCTCGGGATGACAAAGGGTGTAGCCCAGTGACAAAGGGTGCAACCCGGTGATCAAGGGTGCGGCCCGGTGACAGGATCGTGGGCGGTGAGCGCGGTTGCTAGGTCCCGCTACGTCGCGCGGTACTTGACCTGGCCGGGGTGCCAGTCGCAGTGGGTACCGTCGTTCATCACGAACGATTCGCAGCCGTCGACGTCCGGGTTGAAGTCCTCGTTGTGGGCTTTGGTCGCCGGCCAGTTCACGCCTCCGTCGGTGCGCGCCGCGGCGCGGGCCTTGACGTACGAGAACTGCGGGTCCTTGACGATGGCGTTGAGCGCGCCGGCCAGTCGCTGTGCATCGGTCATGTGTGGTACTATCGTCGCACGATGAAGCTGCTCCTCGAAATTCTGCTCTCGATCTTCCTCCATCCGGTCGCGATGGTGCTGATGTGGATCAGCCTGATCTCCCGTCAGGATATGACGACCGGGAAGAAGGTCATCTGGTTTATCGTGAGTATCGTCTGGGGTCTCGGGCCGATCGTCTACATCCTCGTCGCCGACGGCGCCCTCTGGTAAGCGCCTCGTAAGGAGTTCTCGTGGAACAATCGATGGTTCATCTTGCGGAGTCGGCCGCCTGGGTATTTTTCTTCATCTTCCTGTTCGCCGTCATCGGCGTGGTCGCCACGATCCGCTGGATCATCGCGATGGTCACGCGGGGCGAGCAAGCGGTCGAGGCCGAGGCGCGCAAGGTCGGCGACGCCATCAGCCACCACGGTGAGAACCCGCAGTAGTCCCTGCTAGAAGAGGATCGAACGAAACGCGCCGACTTCTTCGAAGCCGGCGCGTTCGTATAGTCGGAGGGCCGGCGTGTTGAAATCGTTCACGAAGAGCGAGAGCGACGGCGCAGCTTCGAAGAGGCGCCGGCAGACGCCCGCGAGCGACGCGGTCGCGAGCCCTTGCCCGCGGCGCTTGGGCGAAGTGAAGATCCCTTGCAGTTGGGTGGTCTGATCGCTGTACGGGCCGATGTTGAGCTGAAAGCAGAGACCGCGCGCGTCTTCGCCGACCCACCAGAGCTCGCGTTCGATCATCTGCGCGATGCCGGCTTCGAAGTCGCCCGGCGATCGATCGCGCGGATCGTAGCCGAGTTCGCCCTCGATCATCTGGGCGGCGTTCCCGGTGATCTCGTCGCAATCACGCATGCACGCCAAGCGCACGTGCGCCGCATCGCTCTCGCCGCGCAACGACTCGGGCGTCACCGCGAGCAAAGGCTGACGCACGCGGATCGCACTCGGCTTGGTGTGGCGCGGACCGACCAGTTCCCAGTAGCGCGCGACCTGTTCGAGCGGGCCGACGATCATCCGTTCGCGCTTGTGGTTGACGCCTAGATCCACGAACGCCGAGAGGGCGGCGTCGTTCGCGGCCGGGACGACCTGGCGGCCGAAGAACGCGATGCCCGCGATCTCGCCGTCGTCGTCGAGTGCGACGTGTAGCGAGGTGCGAATGGCCGGACCCGCATAGAGGAGCGCGTGGACGAGGAAGACGTTCTCGTACGGCTTGCGTTCGAGAAACGCGACGGCCGCGCGCCGGTGCTTATCGCCGAGACGCTCGACCCGCATCGGCCCGCTAGTTCAGCGCGACGACGGCGATCGGCTTCGTCGTCGGCGCTTTGCTGCCGCCGTCGGGCTCGACGCTGATCGCGACCGCCGTCGTGAGCCGGGCGTCTTGCGGGAGCGCGAGCACGGCGCCGCCGTGTGTATCCGGGACGAACGTGACCGACGGCGCCATCGCCTTGGAGCCCTTCGGCAGGGTCCATGCCTGGTAGACGTGATCCTTCGGCAATGCGGGCATGTCGTGCATGGCGAGGTAGATCTTGCTGCCGCGCGCGACCACCGCGCCCTGCGGAGTGGGATAGCGCTTGGCATCAGCGCTGGTAAGGTCGGCGATGGTGGTGCGCTCGGCATCCAGCGCACGCGCGTTCGCGGTCGAAGCGATCCTGATGCCATCGAGTTCGGTCTGGGCCGTCTTGAGCTGGCCGTTGACCGCGATGTTGGAGATGGTCGAGAACAAGGCGATCGCGATGCAGGCGGCCGCGACCAAGTAGGCCGGCCACACGAAGGCCGGTCGGGCCGATGCTTGGCGTGCGGGCGCCATGCCGCTGCGGACCTCGCGCATGATGCGCGGCTTGAGCAACTCGCTCACTTGCGGGCCGTTATCGCCGGTCGCGCAAGCCTCGACCGAGTATGCGAGCGCACCTGCGGCCGGGCGAAGGGCTTCGTATTCGGCGCGGCATTCCGCGCAGGTCGCGATGTGCTCGCGCACGCGAGCGGCGTCTTCCGGCGACATCGCGCCGAGGGCGTAGACGGCGACATCGTCGAGCATGGCGTCGTGCGAATCGTGCGCGCTCATGCCGTCACCGCCCCATCGAGTGCGTTGCGAAGTTTTCGAAGACCGGATCGGATGCGCGTCTTGATGGTGCCGAGCGGAATCCCGCTGCGGCGCGCGATCTCGTCGTGCGTCACGCCGCCGAAGAAGCCCAGCTCGATCGGTTCGCGCTGCTCTTGCGGAAGGAGCGCGAGCGCTCCGCGGACCTTGGCCGCATCGATGTGTGCGAAGGCCACGTCTTCGAGCGAGTCGCTCTCGGGGGCCGCTTCCGGAAGCTCCGACTCCGAGCGGAACGCCTTGCTACGGAGCATGTCGAGGGCGCGATTCCGCGCCACCCGTGCGAGCCACGCCGGGAAGTTCCCTGAACGAAAAGAATCGGGCGAACTCCACAATTTCAGAAATACCGCTTGGGTGATGTCTTCGGCGGCCGGAACGTCGCCGAGGATCCGAAGTGCGACACCGTATACGAGGCGATGATAGCCGTCGTAGAGCGCCTCGAATGCGTCCGCATTCCTAGCGCGTACGAGGATCATAAGCCGTACGGCGTCTTCCACGCCATTGGGTTTCGCCTCATCTGTCCAGTGCCCTCGGCCCTTCAACGCGCGAGGTGCTCGCTTGGATTTCCGAGGGGGGCGCTACGGCGGAAGCGGAACCGGCGGGCCGTCGTCGTCTTCGTAGGTTCCGGCGAGCGCCGGAGGCGCCGGCATGGCGGGCCGATCGTCGTCGTACGCGGAGAAGGTCGTGTACTCGGTCTGGTCCCGCGGACTGGCGCCGGGCTGCGTCTGGACGGCATCCGGCGAAAAATATTCGGCGGGGACCGGCACCTCGGCGGCTTCGGGCACCTCATCGAAGCGGATCTTGGTCTGCTTGAAATATTTCTCGGACGGCAACTTGAGCAGATCGTCTTCGGCTGCTCGCTTGGTGAGGCCGCGGATGATGTAGGCGTTCTGCAAGCGCTTGAGCCCGCGCAGCGGGATCGACGAGGTCGGAATCCCGACGAAGAGTTCGCGGACGGCTTCGTAGGTGGTGGCGGAGGCGACGATGGTCGCGTTGAGTTCGTCGGCCGCGAGTTGGAGGCGCTCGGCGACGTGCGCCGGGTTACCGACGATCGCGAAGTCTCGGCGGAGCTGGTAACCGGTATCGCCCGCGATCACCTTGCCGGAGTTGACGCCAACGCTGACGCCGAGCGCCTTGCGGCCCTGCGAGCGGCGGCGCTCGTCCATCGCGTCGCTCAGGCGCATCACGTCGAGCGCGGCCCGGAGGGCGCGTTCTTCTTGGAACCGCTCTTCGACGAGTACGCCGAAGATCGCGGTGACGGTGTCGCCGCGCAAAGATTCGATCATGCCGTGATGGCGCTCGACCGCACCGCCGACCAGCGTGTAGAACTCGTTGAGGTAGCGGAGCGTCTCCTCGGGAGTGACGCGCTCGGCGATCAGCGAGAAGCCGCGGATCCGGCACGAGACGATGGTCGCGTAGTACTCGCGTGCCTCGAAGAGCCGCGGGTCCTTGCGGGCGAGCAGATCGTCGACCACCTGGATCGGGACGTAGCGGGAGAAGAGCGCCCGGACGCGCCGAAGCTCGCCTCGCTCGGCCAGGAGCTTGCGCGAGGTCAGCCAGGCGGCCAGCACCCCGGCCGCGCCGAGGAGCAAGGCGAGCAAGAACAGTCCCATTGCTTCTATAGTAGTCGGCCCGTCCCGAGGCTTCCTTACTTGGGGCGTCGTAGTCGGCGCGGATGGACGCGATCGAGAGCATCACCGCCCGGATTCCGCAGTTCCGGGGCTACGACGACCTGGAGGCCCGCCGGGACGATGACGAGCTGGTGCGCTCGTACCTGGGTGAGGCCCTGGCAACCCTCAATGCCAACCACCCGGATTTCTTCGTCGAGCGCTCGGATGCGTACGAAAACCTGATCTTCCGGGCCGGCTTCATGAACCAGGCAGCCTTCCGCGCATTCGAGTACGCCAAGCTCGATCGATCGCATCTGGACACGATCGCCGCGAACGACTGCGCGATGCTGGACCTGGCCGACCGTGCGCCCGCGATCGCCGCCGGCCAACTGGCCGGCTATCTCGACGATCTCACGGCCGCCTTCGACCGCCGCGACGCCGCCATGGGCCAAAGCGGCGGTACGTTCGCTTAGAGGACGTCCTCGCACCCCGGCGGGATCGGCTTCTTCGGAGTAAAGGATCTGCCCAACGGAAGGTTGACGGTCGGGGGATTCGGGATCAAGTCGTATTCACGCTGGCAGATCTGGCGATGCAGTTCGGCCCAGTTCGTGGGTACGCCGAAGTCGGGGCTGAACTGATCGACGGCCTGCTGTTTGAGGTCGTCGATCTTCCCCTGAACGATGCCGTTGACCATCTGCCCGACGAAGCCTTGGCCGACATTGACGGTGAAATGCTGGCCATCTTTCGTGGATACGATGACCGGTAGATCCGGATTGCTGACTTCGTACACATTGACGCTGAGCGTGCCGTCGTCGGCGACGCCGATGTCGCCTTGAGTTCCGCGAACCGCGACGTTGCCGGTCGGCGTCTGGAACGTGTAGTTCGCCTTCGCGCCTGACGGGTGCTCAACCGTGAACCGGAAGCGCCCTTGATAGATCACGAACTTCGCATTGGCGATATCGGTCTGATTGAAGAACGCGAGTTGGACCTTCGCATCGGCTCCGACCAGCACGCGGGATGAATCCGGCAGGGTGACGGCCGCCTCGGAGTCGAGGCCGGTGACGGTCACGTCCTTGTCCGCGAGCACGATCGAAGCCTGATTCGCGATCGGCTTGGCCGGTTTGTTCGGCTTCTGGTAGGAGACCGTGCCCTTGAGGTTCTGGACCTGTTTGTTGCCGTCGGCGGCGACCGGTACGGTCGCGGTCGCGACGACCAGGAACGCCAGGGCGAATGCGAGAGACTTCATGGCGGGTGCTTTCCGGTCGATGGACCGCTGACCTTGGGCCATGCGGACCTGAAGTCGCGCGTAGGATGGGCCAGGCGGCACGGATAACGCCGAGCCCATGCGCTTCTTGACGATCATCGCACTCGGGTGTGCGGTCGGCGTGCCGATGTTTGCGGCCGCTCCGGCCCGGGCGGCAGACGATCTTCAGGTGCTCCCGCATCCGGACCACGTCGCGATGACCAATTGCGAGAGGCCCTTTGGAATGGACCGCTCGCTGCGCGTCGGAGGGGGCTTCGACCCGGCCGCGCTTGCCGAGATCAACGAGCGCTGGCGGGCTCTCGGTCTGCCGCCGGTAGTCGTCGGCGGATCGCCGGATATCGTGGTGGTGCACGATGCGAAGCTTGCACCGCAGGCGTACGTCTTGAAGATCGCCGGCCCGACGATCGGGATAGCGGCGAGCGACCCGGATGGCGCGTTCTACGCCGCGATGACGCTCGCGCAACTGCCGTCGCGAAACGGGGCGAGCTGGACGTTGCCGTGCGCGACCATCTCGGACGCGCCGGCGTTGAAGTGGCGGATCCTCTCCGACGACGTCTCGCGCGGGCCGCTGCCGACCATGCGCTACTTCGAAGAGCGCATCCGCACGATCGCCGCGTTCAAGATGAACGGCTACTCGCCGTACATGGAGCACGTCTTCCTCAGCCCGACCGATCCGCTGCCGGCACCGCTGGACGGCATTACGCCCACGCAACTGCGCGCGCTCGCGCTCTACGCCAAGCGCTTTCACGTCGCGTTCATCCCGGAACAGCAGTCGTTCGCGCACATGCACAACACTCTCAAGCTCGAGCGCTATGCGGATCTCGCGGAGCTTCCGCACGGCTTCCTGCTCTCGCCGAACGTCCCGGCATCGGGCGATTATCTGGCGCGCCTGATCGCACAAGAGCTCGCAGCCGTGCCGCATCCGCCGTTCTTCCATATCGGATCAGACGAGACATCGACGCTCGGACTCGGACGCACGGCCGACTACGTCGCCGCGCGCGGAAAATCGCGGGCCTATGCCGATCACATCGTCGCGATGGCCAAGCTGATCGCACCGTCGGGCGCGCGACCGATGCTCTGGGACGACGGCATCGAGAACGATCCCGGCATCATGAAGCTGATCCCCAGGAACAGCGTGATCGTGAACTGGCACTACGGCGCTCAGAAGACGTTCCAGCCGCAGATCGATCTTATCGCCAAAGGCGGGTTCGACCAGATGGTCTCGCCCGGCGCCAACAACTGGAACGAGATCTTTCCCGACCTGGCCGTCGCGCTGCGCAACGAGAACCTGTTCATCACCCAAGGCAAAGCGTCGCACGTGCTCGGACTCTTCCAGACGGTCTGGCACGACGACGGCGAATCGCTCTTCGAGGCGACCTGGTATCCGGTGCTGTATTCGGCCGCATCGTCGTGGGAGGCGGGCGTCGTAGAGCCGTCCCGCTTTCAGGCGGATTTCCCGCACGCGTTCTTCGGCGTCGATGACGCGCGCTATGGCGCGGACGTGGCCGCGCTCGCGGACGCCCTGACCGAACTCGAAGCGCCGGGCAAGGGCTACGACTCGACCGACTATCTGCTGTGGGCGGATCCGTTCGTGCCGAGCATCGCCGCGCGCATGGCGAACGTCGACCTGCGTGCGGTCCGGCTCGAATCCGAACGCGTTCAAGAGCATCTGCTCGCGGGCCGGCCGCCGCTCCATCCGAATGCCGCATCCGTGATGCTCCTGGCGGCGCGCAAGTACGATCTGATCGCGCGCAAGTTCCAGGCCGCCCAAGAGATCCGCGACTACTACGCCGATGCGGTCGCGCATGCCGGTCAGCCGCACTCGCCGACGATCCGCGATCTCTACTGGTGCAAGTACTGGTTCTGGGAACTTCGCGACGACTACGAAGAACTCGCGCCGCTCTACGCATCGGCGTGGCGGTACGAGGACCGCGAGTCGCATCTCGCGAGCAATCTCGAGCGATATCATATGGCCGCGCAGCGGAACATCGCGCGGGCGGATGCGATCAACCGCGCCATTTACGAACAGTACGTGCCGAACAAGACGTTGCCGCCCTTCGAGACGTTGGTGACCCCTTGATCGCGGCCGTCCTGATCCTGTTGGTCTTCCTCGCCTTCGCGGTGTTGATGTATCTACGGATCGTCCCGGCGATCTTGGCGGTGCCGCTGATGGCGCTCGCGATGGGCGTCGTCGCGGGCGTACCGCTTCCGGCCCTCGGCGACGTGATGGTGCTCGGCTCGGTCAAGCTCGCGCCGGTCATCGTGACGGTGATCTTCGGCGCCCTGCTCGGTCGCGTGACCTTGGATACCGGGATCGCGCGCGCGCTCGTCAATCTGGCGGCGGAGTATGGCGGCGAGAACCCGTTCGCGCTCTCGATGATCCTGTGCGCGGTCGTGGCATTGCTCTTCGTGACGTTCTCGGGCTTAGGCGCGATCATCATGGTCGGCGCGATCGTACTCCCGATCATGATGACGACCGGCGTGCCTCGCAAGGTCGCCGCCACGCTGTTCCTGATGGCCTTTGCGCTCGGGTTCATCTTCAATATCACGAACTGGAAGTTCTATACCAGCCTGTTCGGCGTGAACCAGGGGCAGTTGCTCTGGTATTCGATCGCGCTCGCGGTCGTCGACCTGCTGGCGATGGTGATCTACGCGGCGATCTCGTTCCGGCGCGAACGCGACTACGCGACCTGGGCCGTCCGCGCCGACCAGCCCGTCGCGCCGCGCGTGCCGCCATGGGCGCTGATCGCACCGATCCTACCGATCGTACTCTATTTCGTGCTCCACCTCGATCCGATTCTCGCGTTCGCGATCTCCGCGGTCTACGCGGCGCTGTCGACCCGTCCGCGCGAGGTCGTGAGCGTGCTCGTCGCGGCCGCGATTCGCGGCGTCGAAGATGTCGCGCCGGCGGTGATCCTGTTCGTCGGGATCGGGATGCTCTTCACGCTCACCCAGGCGCCGGCATTCAAAGCCGCGCTCGAACCGCTGGTGGCGGGTGGCTGGGCGCACAATCCGATCGCGTTCGTCGCGATCTTCGGTATCCTGAGCCCGCTCGCACTCTATCGCGGTCCGCTCAATCCGTTCGGGGTCGGGATCGCGATCTTCACCGTCTTGCTCACGTCGGGCGCGCTCCCGCCGATCGTTCTGGTCGCGGCCATCATGGCGGTCGTCCAGGTCCAGAACGTCTGCGATCCGACCAATACCGCCAACGTCTGGGTGGCGAACTTCACCGGCACACCGATCGACGAGATCACGAAACGTACGTTGCCCTATCAGGTCGGCGTGGCGATCGTGGGCACGCTCTTGATCGTGCTCGGCGCGTCGTGGTTCTTCGGGAGCAGTCCGTTCCGAGTCGCGATTCCGGCCGCGCGAGCCGACACGCTCGACGCCCGTGCCGGACTGTTCGCGCCCGCGAACGCGGCCGGACGCGTGCTGATCGGCGACGACGGCAGCCCGCCGGCCGACGCCGCCGCCGACGGCGTCGCGAACGCTTTGAACGGCGGCGACCTGCGCGCGTCGCGCGGCCGCGTCGATCCGAACGCGGGCGATTGCGCCGACAAGCCGTTCGCCGCCTACGTCGAGGTGACGTCGACCTCGTTTACGTTGACGGAGGGCACCGACCTCGATATCGGGATCGTCCTGGAAGACTGCGGCGGCTGGGGCGTCGGCGAGTGGCACGATCACAAGGTCTTCGCAAGCTCCCCGACCGACGCGGACGCGCGCGCGCTGGCGAGCGACGGCGTCGCACGGATGCACGAGTGGGCGCAGACCCACGCGGATCGGGCCGCGCACCTCTGGCACGACGGCCTGGCCTACGCGCCCGACGATGCGCCGACCTACTACTACGCGCTCTTCAAGACGGTCGACGGCTACATGCGAACGTTCGTGCGCGGCGGCGGCCCTGCATATGAGGCGGGTATGCGCACCAACGACATCGTCGATAAGCTCGACGGCAAGTTCTGGTGGGAGTACGGCACCTTTCAGACCCAATCGCGCGCATACGACGGCAAGCCGCATAGCTTCGAAGTCGAGCGCGCCGGCAAGACCCTCGATCTCCAACTCGGCACCCCGTTCGTCCCCGCATAAAGTGAGAACATGAGCAGCATCGATCCGAAACTCGCGGAGTACTGCGACGCGCAGCGCGACGCACACATCGAGGAACTGAAAAGCTGGATCGCGATCCCGTCGATCTCGGCCGACCCGGCCCATCGGGCCGACGTCCGCTCGTGCTGCGAGCGGCTGGTCGCGCGCATGGCCGAGATCGGGATGAAGGCAAGCGTGCTCGAGACGAACGGCAATCCGCTCGCATACGGCGAGTGGCTCGGTGCGCCCGGCATGCCGACCGTGCTGATCTACGGGCATTACGACGTGCAGCCGGCCGATCCGATCGAACTATGGAAGAGCCCGCCGTTCGAGGGCACGATCCGCGACGGGAAGATCTACGGACGCGGCTCGGTCGACGACAAGGGCCAGGTGCTGATGCACTTCGCCGCGATCGACGCGCACCTGCGCACGCGCGGCTCGCTACCGGTCAACGTCAAGGTCGTGATCGAAGGCGAAGAGGAGATAGGCTCGCCGAACTTCGAAGCCGCGCTCGCGCGCTACAAGAGCGAGTTTAAAGCGGATCTGGCCGTGATCTCGGACACGGCCGTCTTCGCCGAAGACGTGCCCTCGCTGACCACCTCGATCCGCGGCCTGGTGCATTGGGAAGTGACCGTCAGTGGCCCGACCACCGACCTGCACTCCGGCTACTTCGGCGGAATCGTGCGCAACCCGATCGAGGCGCTCGCGCAGATCATCGCCTCGCTCAAGGATGCGGACGGCCGGGTGACCGTGCCCGGCTTCTACGACGGCGTACCGGAGATCGAACCCGATGCGATGGCGGAGTTGCGCGCGTTACCGTTCGACGAGGCCCACGAGGCGAGCACGCTTGGGCTGCCGGAGTTCGCCGGCGAGCGCGGACGTCTACCGCTCGAACGGATGTGGTTCCGGCCGACGCTCGAGTGCAACGGGATCTGGGGCGGCTATCAGGGCCCGGGCAGCAAGACCATCATACCGAGTTGGGCCAAGGTCAAGCTCTCGGCGCGGTTGGTCGGCGATCAAGAACCGGCCACGATCAAGCGTGCGGTCGAAGCGCACATCCGCGCGATCGCGCCCAGCGGCGTGCGCATCGAGATCGAATCCGACGGCGATGTCCGCGCGGTCACGACCTCGCGCACGCATCCGGCAGTGGCAGCCGCCGCACGCGCGATGCACGCCGGGTTCGGCAAGCCGCCTGTCTTCATCGGTACCGGCGGCACGATCGGTCCGGTCGCATCCTTCGATCGCATCCTGAAACTTCCGCAGATCCTGATCGGCGTCGGGCTCCCGGACGACCAGATCCACGCCCCCAACGAGAAGTTCAACCTGACCCAGCTCTTCGGCGGCATCAAGACCATGGCACACCTCTACGACGAGATCGCCGCACTATGACGTCGCGGGCCGTCGCGGGCGTGGTGCGCTAGCGTGGATTCGACGCAGCGCTTCGGCGAGCGCGCGGGCGCGTACGCGGCCCATCGCCCGAGCTACCCGGTCGAGGCCATCGATACCGTGCTCGCGGGTCTGGGCGACCCGCACGCGTTGGCGGTCGCCGATCTCGGCGCCGGCACCGGTATATCGTCGCGTCTGCTCGCGGAGCGCGGCGCGCACGTGATCGCGGTCGAACCGAACGCCAAGATGCGCGCCGCCGCCGGACTCGATGCGGGCATCGAATGGCGCGATGGGACCGGCGAAGAGACCGGTCTGCCCGCTTCGAGCGTGCACGTGGCGGCGGCGTTCCAGGCGTTCCACTGGTTTGCGACGTCCGCCGGAATGGCGGAGATGCGACGCATCGCCACCCGCCGCGCGGCCCTCGTGCAATACGAGCGCAACCCGCGCGACCCGTTCACCGCGGCCTACGGCGACATCGTCGAGAAGTACGCCCTGGACGACACCGAGGATCGCCGCGCCCGGGCGATGCGCACGTTCGCGGCCTTCCCCGGCGCATCGATCGCCCGTGCCGATTTCCCATCCAACCAGCGGCTCGATCTCGAGGGCCTGCTCGGACGCGCCGCCTCGTCGTCGTATCTCCCGCAGGCCGGCAATGCGAACAAAGCCCTGATCGCCGACCTGCGCGCGCTCTTCGCGCTCTGCTCGAAGGATGGTGCGGTCGTGTACGAGATGACGACCTACGTGATCACGGCCGACTTCGGATCGGCGTGAGCGAGCGCAAGCTACGGCTCGGGATCGACGTCGGCGGCACGTTCACGGATGTCGTCGCGATCGATGCGGTCTCGCGCGAACTGGTCGCGCGGGTCAAAGTCCCGACCACGCACGACGCCGCCGAGGGCGTCGCCGCCGGTATCGTGGCCGGCGTGCGTCTGTTGCTCGAACGTGCCCGGATCGCGCCCGACGAGGTGGCCTTTATCGCGCACTCGACCACGCAGGCCACCAACGCGCTGCTCGAAGGCGATGTCGCAAGCGTCGGGGTCGTCGCGCTGCTCTCGCCGGGCGCGATCCTGGCCCGCAGGCAGATGCGGATCGCGCCGATGCACCTCGCGCCGGGTGCCGTATTCACGCCGCAGACCGTCTACGCGAAGGCGGGCGACGAAGCGGGTATCCGCAGCGCGGTCGATCGGCTTCAGGCGGTCGGCGTGGGAGCCATCGCCGCCAGCGAAGCGTTCGGCGTGGACCGGCCGGCGGCCGAGGATGCGACCGTCGCCTACGCGCGCGGACGCGGGATGCTCGCGACCAGCGGCCACGACGTCGCGAGCACGTATGGCCTGCGCGCCCGCACTCGAACGGCCGCGCTCAACGCGGCGATCCTGCCGACGATGGTGCGGACCGCTCGGATGACGGCCGATGCGGTCAACGCCGCCACCATCGCGGCGCCGCTGATGATCATGCGTTCGGACGGCGGCGTGATGGACGTGCGCGAGATCGAGCGCCGGCCGATCCTCACCCTGCTCTCCGGACCTGCCGCCGGCGTCGCCGGCGCGTTGCTCTACGAGAACGTCACCGACGGCATCTTCATCGAGGTCGGTGGCACATCGTCCGACTGCTCCGCGATCCGCGCGGGCATGCCGCAGATGCGTCCGGCCAAGGTCGGTGGGCATCGTACGATGCTGCGGACGTTGGACGTGCGCACGCTCGCGATCGCAGGCGGCTCGATGGCGCGCATCTCGGCGAACGGCATCTCGGATGTCGGGCCGCGCTCGGCGCATATCGCGGGATGCCTCTACGCGGCGTTCGTCGAGCCGGAGCGCCTGATCGGCGCTCGCGTCGAGCGTATCGCACCGACGCCGCGCGATCCCGACGACTACGCGGTGTTGGTGACGACCGACGGCGCGCGCGTCGCGCTGACGCCGACCTGCGCGAGCAACCTGCTCGGCTACGTGCCGCAAGGCGCGTTCTCGTTCGGAATCCTGGAGTCGACCACGCGTGCGTTCGCGATCCTGGGCGAAGCGCTCGGCGCGGATCCGGACGTGCTCGCGATCCAATTGCTCGACGCGGCCTCGGCCAAACTGCTCGCAGGCGTCGAAGAGCTGATCGCCGACTACGGACTCGAACGCGATGCGTTGGTGTTGGTCGGCGGCGGTGGCGGCGCAACTGCGCTCGTGCCGTATGCCGCAAAGCGAGCGTCGCTCGCGCATACGATAGCGCGCGACGCGGAGGTGATCTCGCCGATCGGCGTCGCGCTTGCGCTCGTCCGCGACGTTGTCGAACGCACGATCGTCAACCCGTCGCCCGATGACATCGTGAAGATCCGTCGCGAGGCATCCGATCGGGTGATCGCGGCCGGTGCGTCGCCGGATCGGGTCGAGGTCGCGGTCGAGATCGATACCCAGCGCAACCGCGTCCGGGCGACCGCCTCGGGTGCGACCGCGATGGTCGAAGCCGCCGCCCACGGCGTCCGCGACGACGGTGCCCGCCGGGCCGCAGCCGCGCGTTCGCTCCGAGTGGAACGCGATGCGGTCACCCGCATCGCAAGCGCGGGGGCGCTCGACGTCTTCGCATCGGGCAAAGATCTACGCGTGGTCGACGATCGCGGCGTCGTGCGTCTGGGCCTACGCAGTGCGCGCGTCACCCAGACCACGGCCGGCGAGATCGAGACGAGCCTTCGCACCGCGATCGAAGATGCGACCAACTTCGGCGACGTCGGCCGCGCGCTCCCGAACGTCTACGTCTTGCACGGCGCCCGGATGGCCGACTTCAGCGGCCTCGCCTCCGCCGACCAAGCCATCGCCCTCGCCGCCGAAGAACTCGCCGGCCGCGAACCCTCGGCCCCGGTCGTCATCCTGGCCGCGCCGAACCGGGCGTAGCGCTATCCGAGAGATGAAAGAGCCGCTCGTTTGAGCGGCTCTTGGTTCTGCCGAGTGATTCCTACAGCCGTTTGGGAGCCAGCTTGCTGTGGCTGCGACCATAGAGGAAGTAGATCGGCAGTCCGATCAACAGCCACACGATGAACCCGAACCATGGTAGGGGGATACCCCAAATGTGCCCGATGCCGGTCGAGAGCAACGGGCCGAGCACGATGAGCGCGAATGCCGATATGGCCGAGATGTAGGGTATGGCGTACTTGCCGAACGGGACGGAAAATCCGGTCGAATTCGGATACCGGGTGCGCAGGATCGGTACCGCGATCGCGACGAGGATGAACGCTGCAAGCGTGCCCATGTTGGTCAACGAACCGAGAACGCTGATGGGCGTGAATGCGGCGACGATGGCGATGAAGATCGTGAACATCACCGTCGACAGGCCCGGCGTGCGATATTTCGGGTGCAACTTGGAGAAGACGGGCGGGAGAAGCCCGTCGCGCGACATCGCGTAAAAGACGCGGATCTGACCGAACATCATCACCAAGAGCACGGTGGTAAGGCCGGCGATCGCACCGACGGAGATCAAGGCGCTCGCCCAGCCCAGGCCTGGGATCTGATCGATCGCGAACGCTACCGGCTGCGGGACGTTCAGGTGCGTGTAGTTGACGATGCCGGTCAGAATCGCGGCGACGATGATGTAGAGCACCGTACAGATGGCGAGGCTCCCGATTATCCCGATCGGCATGTCGCGTTTCGGGTTGATCGATTCTTCGGCCGCCGTCGAGACCGCGTCGAAGCCGATGTACGCGAAGAAGACGAAGAACGCGCCGAAGAGCGTGCCGCCCCAGCCGAACGGAAAGTACGGCGTCCAGTTGCCCTGGTTCACGTGTCCGACCCCGATGGCGATGAAGAAGAGGACGACGCAGACCTTGAACGTCACGATGACGTTGTTGACCATCGCGGATTCGTGCGTGCCGCGGTAGAGCAGTGTGCCGATCAAGCAGATGACCAGGAACGCCGGAAGATTCAAAATTCCGTGTAGGGCTTCGCCCGACGGCCCGGTGTCCCATGGATTGTGCGTCAAGGCCACCGGTATCTGCCAGCCGATGTGCGACATCAGCGTCGTGAAGTAGCCCGACCACCCGACGCTGACCGTCGATGCACCGAGTGCGTACTCGAGTACGAGGGCCCAAC
Organism: Vulcanimicrobiota bacterium; assembly: GCA_041690835.1. Classification (GTDB taxonomy): domain Bacteria; phylum Vulcanimicrobiota; class Vulcanimicrobiia; order Vulcanimicrobiales; family Vulcanimicrobiaceae; genus JALYSX01. The sequence continues at coordinate 28,098 of JBEPVY010000010.1, forward strand.
CGATGATCCATGCGAACTTTTCGCCCAGCGTCGTGTAGGTAAACGTATATGCGCTACCCGCGATCGGAACGCGACTCGCGACCTCGGAATAGCACAGGGCCGCGAAGACGCTGACGAAACCCGCGATGACGAAGGAGACGGTCAGCGAAGGCCCGGTGTACTTCGCCGACGCGATGCCGGTGAGAACGAAGATGCCGGTGCCGATGATGGCACCGACGCCCATCGCCATCAGCGAAACCGGGCCGAGGGTCTTCTTTAACGTATGCGGCGCTTCGATCGGATCGACCGCGGCGAGATCGGCGTTCGGAGCGCCGGCCTCGGCCAACAGAACGTCAAGTGGCTTTACTCGTTCAAGCATGCCACGAAATACGCCCTTGCCTGGCGCCTCCCTGGTGCTTTAGTCGCATTTTCGGGAGTTTCTGGGGCCTCCGACCGCCAATATTCGCGCCTATGACGTTGACGCGACGAACCTTCATGGTCGCGAGTGCCGCCGCGCTGGCATCCAATCGAGCGGCTGGGGCGGTAGCTGTCGCCAAGCCGATGCTCCCGCCGTTCTCTCCCGCCCAGCTCCGGGCGGACTTCGATTTCTTGATCGAGACGATGCTCGCCGTCGGAGTCAATCCGTTCGTCTATACCAAGCGCGCGGTCTTCGATGCCGAGGCCACCCGGGTTCGCGGCGAGCTCTCCGCGCCGATGGACGTGTTCTCGTCCTACCTCCGGATCGGCCGGCTATTCGCCTCGCTCGACGACGGCCACCTGAGCGTCACGGCCTATGCCGCCTTCAAGCGCTATCGCGATGCCGGTGGGCGCGCGTTCCCGCTCCAAGTGAAGCTACGTGAGTACGGTGCGTTCGCGAGCGAGACCGACCTTCCGGCGATTCCGGCCGGGAGTCAGCTGCTCGCGATCGACGGCGTGCCGATGTCGGACATCGTGGACGGAACGCTCGGACTCGTCTCCGGGCAGTCGCGCGCGCTGCGCCTGTCCTTTGCCGAAGCGACCAACGTCCGCTACTACATGCTCGCGCGTTACGGCCCGCGCACGTCGTTCGCGATCTGGGTGCGCCGTCCCGACGGAAGTTCCGGCACGGTCATCGCGCCCGCCACCACGCACGAGCAGCTAGCCAAGACGCTCTCCCTTGAGCAGACGGCATCGCGACCCGACTATACGTTCGCACGCCTCGCGGGCGGACACGTCGGCTACATCGCTTACAACGCATGCTACGATCTCAAGAAGTTCAAAGCGTTTCTGCACGACACGTTCGCGCAGATCATCGCTCATCCGATCGATGGGCTGGTGATCGACATCCGCACGAACGAGGGCGGCGACGGGGACCTGAACGACGTCCTTTGGGGCTACGTCACCGACAAGCCGTTCGCGCAATCCGGTGGGGTCGTCAATCGCTCGAGCGCGATCGTCAAGAAGAGCTTCGGCAAGCGGAAGTACATCGACGTGTACGGTCTCGACACATGGAACGCCAAGGACGGGGCGCTCGTCACGGTCGCGAACGAGGCCGCCGCACCTCCGCCCAATCCGCTACGCTATCGCGGCAAGGTCTTTCTGTTGATCGGGCCCGGAACGTTCTCATCCGCGATGGCGTGCGCGGTCGCGGCGAAAGACTACGGCCTCGCCACGATCGTCGGCGAGGAGACGGCGGAGCCGGTGAACAGCAACGGCGGCGTTTTTTCCGGCGTTGCGCCGCATACCGGGCTCGAGTTCGGTTTCCCGACGCAGTACTGGTATGCGCCCAAGCCCCGACCGGCCGGGCAGGGCGTCGTTCCCGATGTGACGATCCGGGCGACGCCGGGGCAGATCGCACGAGGCGAAGATCCGGTCCTACTCTATGCGGTCGCTCATTCGCTCGGCATGGTGCCGATGTAGAGTCCGCGGCCGTTGACGCCGACCGGATCGAACTCGACCTCGAGATTTGCGGCGGCGAACGCATGGCGATACTCGGCTTCGGTGAAGAGCGTCATGCGATGCGGCTCGGTGAACGTGCGGACGCCGTCGCGCTGGGCGATCGTGAAGTGGAAGTTGAGGATCGAGATGTTGCCGTCGCGGCGACTGACCGCCATCCGCGAGATCTTCAGGTCCGGCTCGTCGACGAAGAGCGCCGAGACGAAGCCGTCCTCCCACTTCTCGGGCGAGAGCCACGGCTCGACGATGGCCACGCCGCCCGGATGGAGATGGCGCGCCATATCGCGCACCACCTGATCCAGCCGACCCGCGTTCGGAAGATAGCCGACCGAGCCGAAGAGCGAGACGATCGCATCGAACTTGCGGTCGAGATGGAACCCGATCATATCCATGCAGTGCAGGCGCACGTCCGGCAGGCGGGTCGCGGCGATCGAGAGCATCGCACGATCGACATCGATGCCTTCGCACTCGTACCACTCGCGCAGATGTTGGAGGTGCAGACCGGTGCCACAGGCCGCATCGAGCAACGCGTTCCCGGCCGACCGCTTTCGCGCCTCGACGATCTCGTGCAGGTGCCGTGCTTCGGCGCCGTAGTCCTTGCCCATCGCGCGATAGAGCGGGTCGTAGAACTGCGCGGAGCGGGCGTACACG
>JBEPVY010000011.1:0-29025 GCA_041690835.1 Vulcanimicrobiota bacterium
GCGTTCGTCGCGATCGGCGTCTGGGAACGCTTCGATGCGGCCGAGTCCAAGACGTACGAGGAGGCCAACGCCCTGGTCGACGTCTATCGCCACGCGGGCGCGCTGCCGGAGAAGATCCAGGTCCGGGATGCGCTCAGGCGTTACACGACGCTCGTGATCGAGGATGAGTGGCCGAAACTGACCGACGACGGCCACAGCGAAGCGGCCGACGCAGAGATCGAGACGCTCTCGCGCGACGTGGATCGGATCGAGCCCAAGACGATGGGCAAGCAGAACGTGCACGGGGCCATGCAGGCCGCGCTCAGTCAAGCGCTGGCAGATCGTTCGGGCCGCATCTCGATGGGAGCGACCGGTCTCAATCCGATCGTGTGGGCGGTCCTCGCCTGCGGCGCGGTCGTCGCGGTCGGATTCTCGATTCTTTTCCCGTTCAAACGTCGACGGATGCAGGCGATCATGGTCGGGGCGCTCGCGTTCAGCATCGCGATCGTGTTCTACCTGACGACGGCGATCGACTATCCGTTCCACGGCGATATCACCGTGCAGCCGCACGCGTTCGAGAACGCGCTCCACACCTACGCGGCGATCGATAAGAGCGATCCGTAGACGGAGCTAAGCGAAGCCTCGCGCCGGGAGGCGTTCGTCGCGCTGCAGCCAGTTGAGCGGCGAATAGGCGGCATCGCCGTCGACCGCGTGGAGCGTGTACGCGTGGCGGGACTTGCTCGAACGGTTCGGCGCGCTGTAGTGCGGAAGCCGGCCGTGAAAGACGACCAGTGCGCCGGCTTTGACTTCGAGGGGAACCGCGCCGTCGCTCGGCCAGGGCGTCGCATCCAGATCTTCCATCACCGCGCGGCCGTCGCGAACGACGAAGCGCTGACGGAGCGGCGAACGGTGGCCGCCCGGCTCGACCCACAGGCACCCGTTGCTCCGATCCGCGTCTTCGAGCGCGAACCAGAACGTGGTCACGGTCGACGGCTCGGTATCGAAGAAGCCGGCGTCTTGATGCCAGCGCACTTCGCCGCCGATGTTCGGCTGTTTGAAGATGTACATCGACTGATAGAGCAACGGGCGCTCGAGTCCGAGCGAGAGCGCGATCGTCTGCAGGCGCGCATCGTGCGAGAATGCGTCGAAGACCGGATCCAGATCGTGCATCGCGTGGCCGATCTTGTTGATCGAGAGATCCTTGGCCTGACGTAGGCTCCCCGCGGCGTCGAACGCATCCTCTTCGAAGAAGCAGCGTACGGTCGTGCCCGATTCCAGGAAGTAGGCATCGCTCTTAGCGGCTTGGTCCTTGGTCGTAAAGATGGCGGCGCCGTCGGACGGGTCGAAGTCGTGGACGATCTGTTCGGCGCGCGCCCGAAGCGCCGCGACCTCGTCGGAGCTCTTGAAGTCGGGAATGAGGACGTAGCCGTCGCGATCGAAGGCGGTGCGCAAATCGAGCATCCGGCGCCCTTCGCGCGGCAGGCCGGATGCTCTTGCCTCCGCGAACTCCGGGCGTTGAATGAACGTCGTCTGCATCGGCCAGGCCTGTATCGACCGCACCTATCGGTCGGACGATGCCGTCCGTCCGGCCACCTCGAATCCGGCCCAGAGCCGGCGCGGCTTCGGCGGGGTGGCCCGCAACGTGGCCGAGTCACTGGCGCGCCTCGGCTCCGAGGTCGCGCTCTTGACCGCGGTCGGCGATGACGATGAAGGCGCGGCCCTGGCCGCCCACACCGCGGCCGCGGGCGTGAACGTGCGCGGATGGCGGTCCGTCCCCGGCCGGAGCACCGGCGAATACGTGGCCATTCTCGGCCCCGACGGCGAGTTGGTGCTGGGCGCGTGTGACGCCGGTCCGGTCGAAGAGATCGACGTCGCGGCGATCGCAAGTTGGCAGGGGTTCTTCGAGCATGCGACCTGGATCTTCGCCGATTGTAATCTCGGCAGCGAAGCGTTGCAGGCGTTGATCGCGCTGCGCGCGCGCTCGTCGTTCCGCTTGGCGATCGACGCCGTCTCGGCCGCCAAGATATTGCGACTGCCGGCCGATCTGCACGACGTCGACCTGCTCTTCTTGAACGTGCATCAGGCCGAACGCCTGGCCGGCCCACCGCAGGCGCGCGCGGTCATACTGACGCGCGGTGCCGATGGTGTCGACGTCGTCGTCGACGGTGCGACCACCCACGTCTCGGCGATCGCGGCGACGCCGGTGGATGTTACCGGTGCGGGCGACGCGCTGGTCGCGGGTACGTTGCACCGTCTGCTGGCCGGAGACGATCTACTCGCGGCGGTGCGCGGCGGAATGCTGGTCGCGGCACTGACCCTCGAATCACCGGCCAGCGTACGGCCAGATCTCTCCAAAGAACTTCTCGAAAAGAGTCTTCACCGATTATGACCGACCCGCTCGTCATCGCTCCCGAAGTCGCGCAGGCGCTCGCCGCCGGCCGCGCCGTCGTCGCGCTCGAATCGACTATCGTCACGCACGGCATGCCGTATCCGCAGAACGTCGTGACCGCGCGCGAGGTCGAAGCACTGGTGCGTGCCGAGGGCGCCGTGCCGGCGACCATCGCGATCGTCGACGGCGTCATCAAGGTCGGTTTGAGCGACGCGGAGCTGGAATGGCTCGGCACGGCGACCGACGTGATGAAGCTCAGCCGCGCGGATCTACCGTTCGCGGTCGCCGCCAAGCGCCACGGATCGACCACCGTCGCCGCGACCATGTTGGTCGCGCACTTGGCGGGCATCGTGCTCTTCGCGACCGGCGGCATCGGCGGCGTGCATCGCGGTGCGGAGGACACGTTCGACATCTCGGCCGATCTCGAAGAGCTGGCCCGCACGCCGGTCACGGTCGTCTGCGCGGGCGCAAAAGCGCTCCTCGACATTCCGAAGACGCTCGAGTTCCTAGAGACGCGCGGCGTTCCAGTGGTCGGCTATGGCACCGATGAGTTCCCGGCATTCTGGAGCCGCACCAGCGGACTGCGTGCGCCGCTCCGGCTCGACACCGCCGGCGCGATCGCCGCGTTCGTCCGTGCGAAGCGCGGTCTCGGCATCGAGAGCGGCACCGTCATCGCGAACCCGATTCCGGCAGCAGACGAGATCCCCGCAACCGAGATGGCCGCCTACATCGAGACCGCCGTCAACGAGTCGGTCAGCGCCGGCATCAAAGGCAAAGCCGTCACCCCTTGGCTCCTCAACCGCATCTTCGAGATCACCAACGGCAAAAGCCTCACCGCCAACGTCGCACTCGTGAAGAACAACGCCCGTCTGGCCAGCGCCATCGCGCTCGCGATCTCGACGACCGCACCATCAGCATGATGGGCGCAGATATTTGTCATCCCGAGCGTAGCGAAGCGTAGTCGAGGGACGGCACAAAGCGATCGCATCGTAGCGGTCCCTCGACTACGGCGCTGCGCGCCTACGCTCGGGATGACAAGCGGTAGCTAGACGCACCTGTCGCGCGACGTGTCACCCTGAGGGCCGAGCGCGCGTCGAAGGCCTCGGTCCGTTCTTGAAGTAGGACTGATCCCGCGCGACGACCGTGGCAGGCTCGAATCGTACGAGGACGTCTTGACGGGCGATGACATTGCCCTGAAACCAAGGATTCCACGTCTCTTTTGCGCCGAGATACCGGCATACTAGACGTTCAAGCCGCGCGCCATCCGATGCTAGGATGGACGCGCTCCCACGCATGCCGACCTGTTGGAGAAACCCGCGCTCCAGGTCGAAATCGAGGATATTAACGGCACACCGCGGTTCAGCCATGAGCCGTTTCGGTAGGCTGCTTTTCGAATCGCTAATGATCCACAGCGCGCCGAGTTCCCAGAGAAACCACACTGGCGAATCGCATGGACCGGATTCACCGAGCGTTGCGAGATGCGCGAAGAGCGGACGCGCTAGAAACCCATCAATGTCGAAGTCCGATTCGAGCATTTTCACTCCGAGCTCTCGAGCGACAATAACAGTTTGCGCAAGATCGTGCCGAGCCCGGCGCGTTCTTGGGGGGTGAGGACCTTGAGCAGTTCGGTCTCGTTGGCGACGTGGGCGTCCATCGCGCGGTCGATCAGATCGCGGCCGCGTTCGGTCAGGCCGACCAGGATGCCGCGCCGGTCGCGCGGGTCGTCGACGCGCTCGACCAGGCCGTCCCCTTCGAGGCGGTCGATCCGGTTGGTCATCGCGCCGGACGAGAGCATCAGCCAGCGGTAGAGTTCGGTCGGGGTCAGCCGGAAGGGCGGACCCGCCCGGCGCAGGGTGGCGAGCACGTCGAAGGCCTCGCGGGTCAGGCTGAACGGCTTGTGGGCCTCCTGGAGGCGGGGCATCAACAGGCTCGCGGCCCGGGCGATCCGGCCGAAGACCTCCATCGGCTCCGCCGCCAGGTCCGGCCGCTCGCGGGCCCACTGCTCGATGATCGCGTCGACGCGGTCACGCATGAATCTCCACCTAAAGTATCTTGACGTAGAGGTATATAGCGGATATCTTAAGGTGAAGATATGCGCCGCCTCACCGATATCCTGGTCACCGCCATCGCCCCCCTCGTGTGGGGAACCAATTTTCTTCTGACGACCGCGATTTTGCCGCCTGACCGGCCGCTGCTCGACTCGGTCATCCGGTCGCTCCCGATCGGTCTGCTGATCGTCCTGTTCAGCCGAAAGCTCCCGAAGGGCGACTGGTGGTGGAAGACCACGATTCTCGCGACTCTGAACTTCGGGGCGTTCTTTCCGCTCTTGTTTCTGGCCGCGTACCATCTGCCCGGTAGCGTCGCCTCGATGATCGGCGCTGCCCAGCCGGTCTTCGTGATCGGACTCGCCTGGGGGATTCTCGCCCAGAAGCCGATCGCGCAGACGCTCGCCGCGGCGGCCAGCGTGATTCTCGGGCTCGCGCTCATTCTCGGACCGAGCGCGCACGGACTGGACCTCATCGGCGTCGGCGCCGCATTTGCGGCGACCGCCATGATGGCGGTCGCGACCGTCCTGCTGAAGCGTTGGGGTTCGCCCGCACCGCCGCTCGTCTTCGCAGGTTGGCAACTCGCCATCGGCGGCGTGATGCTGGTGCCGTTCGCCATGTTCGAAGGCCCGATGCCACATCTCTCGGCGATGGCCGTCGGCGGCTATGCGTATCTCGGTTTGGTCGGGACCGCGCTTGCCTACATGTGCTGGTTCCGCGGCGTCGAGCGGCTCTCGCCGATCGCGACCAGCTTGATCGGCACGCTCGGCCCGATCGTCGCGATCGGCCTGGGCCTGGCGTTCAATCACGAACACCTCTCGCTCGTCCAGGGGATCGGTATCGCGCTCACGCTCGGAGCGATCGCGCTCGGACAGGATGTGGGAGTCGGCGAAACGGCGATCACTCGGCGCCGCCTCGCCGTGCACCCGGCACGTACTCTACGTTTACGTGCCCTTCTCCGCGCCGACATAACGGATCAACTTGACGATAAACTGCGGTCGCGTGTCGAGCCGGCTCGGGTCACCGTAGGCGATATAGAGTTCCTGCGGACCGTAGAGCCGATGGTACGCGAACGACAGATTCGTACACATCCCGACGCAGTTTCCGCCCCCGTTCGGCGTCGGCGCGTCGCCGATGATACGCCGGATACCGATCGCGAATGAACTCTCCGGGCCCGTCTGATAGGCGAGGCTCAGACGTTCGAACCACTGGATGTTGGCCGGAGCGTCGCTGAAGTACTGACGGTTATCGTTCGCGGTCAGGCTTAGGAACGCGCGTCTGCCGAGCGCGAGCGTCGTCTGCCGGCGCCAACCCTCGAGGCGTCCGTCGCCGTAGCGTCCGGTCGAATGTGCGAACGTGGTCGGCGTCGACGTCCCGGTTCTGAACGTGAGCGACGTCTCGTTCACCGTGAGCGGCGTCATCACGCCGCCGATCAGCGCGTAGCTCGAACTCGAGGTGGTCGCGAACTCGAGCAGCTTGCGCGTCACCATATCGATCCCGATGGTGTTGTCGGCGACGCTCAATCCCCGAGCGCCGTGATAGCGATCCGCGAAGACCGAGGCGTTGATGCTCTTGAACGCGCCGCCGTGCGGCACCCAGTTGTGATTGCTGAAGATCCCGAAGCCGGCGATATCGCTGAACGAGAAGAAGCCGTCGAAGGGCGCGTACTGCGAGCCGACCTTGCGAAAACCACCGCCGGTAAAGGCGTTCGGCCCGTACCAGCCGGCGCCGATCTCGCCGAAGCGCGCCTGTCGGGGATCGGTCACGTTGGTGCCGCTCTCGGTCCCGTAGTTCGCATAGACGAACAGGTGCTTGAGGTCGCTCAGCTTGGCGGCATACTGCATCGTGTCATCCTTGAAACCAGGCATGTCCACCGCGACGCGTTGGGCCGAGACGAAGAGCGTGCGTGGTCTGTTGCGCAGCACGGCGGCCTGCGCCGTATCGATGCGGCCATCGCCGACGGCGTCGAAGCCGCCGAACGTGAACTGGCCTTGCTTCCCTTCGATGGCATAGCCGGTCCGCGGGGTGGGGATCGCGGGCGTGTAGAGCGAGTATTCGTTCGGGCACGCATCGCACTCCATGAAGTTGTACGTGCCGGAGCCTTGGGTGAAGAACGGTCGCGTCTCGCTATAGTAGCGCCGGAAGGCGGTCGGCGAGATGGACTGCTGATCGTTCTCGACGTTCGAGAAGTCGGGATGGATGGTCGCGATCAGCGAGGTCGTCGGCGTGATCGGAATCGAGAGGTCCAGCCCTGCGCGGGAGGTGGATCCGCCGATCGACGGTGCGGCGATCGCGCCCAGTCCATAGAAGCCGAAGCGTGCCTTCGGCCGCGCGGCTGCGACCGTGCCGAGACCGTGGAGCGGACGCGCGTACGTGTAGTCGGTCAGTCCGCTGACGTTCGGGCCACCCGACCAGAGGTCCATCGAGCCGGTCGTCGGCTGAAAGCGCCCGAGTTGCAACATCCACTTGTCGCCGGCGGCACCATGCATCGCGGCGAACGGAATGCGCATCGTCACCACGTAGTGCCCGGTCGAGATCGTGCCGCGCGCGTCCCAACGCGGCTCGTACCCGCTGTTCTCCGAGGACGCCTGATAACGCGTGCCGCGCGGGGTCGCGAGGAACTGGTAGTTGAATCCGGTCGCGCCGCCGGGCCAGAGCGAGACGGCGACCTCGTCGTCGGCATCTTGACCGACGCCGTTGGTGTTCTGATCGGCGACGATCGGCGTGCGCTTCTGGGTCGCATCGAAGCCGACGTAGAGATACGTGCCGTCGGTCAACAGGTAGACGACGGTCGGCTCGGCGACCGCGTTGCGGCTGGTGTTGTCGAAGCTCAGATCGACCTTGGCGGCCGCCTGCCAGGCCGGATCCGCAAGCGAGCCGTCGATCGGCGGCGCCGCCGAGACCCGGGGGACGGTGATGCCGTCGACCGCGACGGCCGCCCGGAGCGAACCGGTGACCAACCCGAGGGACGCGCAGAAGGCGATGACGATGAGCGATGTACGAACCACGGACGGACCCTCTCTCCAAGACCCAAAAAGAGTTAGGTTAACTAACGATTTAGTTGGAGGGTACCGATTCTGGTTTGAAATGTCAACTAAGGATTTAGGCGGACACTCACCTTCTCGCGAAATCTTGGCAGCAAGACGACGGTACCGTAGATGCAGACGGCCAGGACGCCGACGATCACGGCTCCGATCGCCGAAGCCAGCGCCACCGGCGAAGGGGCGGCGTCGAAGATCCCGATCCCCGGGGAGCCGTGGAATCCCGGCAGCAGCATCGGATAGAGCGTTGCCGCCGCCGCTCCGAAGATGGCGACGATCAAGCCGGACGAAGCCAAGAACGCCTCGCGACCGCGGCCGGCGCGCGCGAAGCGAACGACCAGGGCGAGGGCGACGAGCGCGATGACGGGCAGCCCGACGGTCCAGAGCGCGGGCGGATCGTCCCAGCGGATCGCGAGACTCGAGACGGTGCAGGCGAGGACCCCCAAGAGCGAGATCGCGACCAAGGTCGGCAGCAACGCCTGTGCGCGACCGGCGGGCGTACCGTCGATGCGCATGAGCGCGAACGTCGCGCCGTGCAACGCCAGGACTGCGACCGCCGTGAGCCCGACCAGCAGCGCGTAGGGATTGAGCAAGAAGCCGAACGACCCGACGAAGTAGCCGTCCACATCGAGGGGTACGCCGCGGATCAGATTGCCGAGCGCGACGCCGAAGAGCAAGATCAGCAGCGCCGAGGACGCAGTGAAAGCGAAGTCCCAGAAGTCGCGCCAGACCTTGGTCGGTAGCTGCCCGCGCAGTTCCATCGCGATGCCGCGGAACATCAGCAGCCAGAGCACGATCATAAACGGCAGATAGAACCCCGAGAACGACGACGCGTAGGCCCTCGGAAAGAGCGCGAAGAGGGCGCCGCCCGCCGCGATCAGCCAGACCTCGTTGCCGCTCCAGAACGGGCCGATCGCGCGCATCGCGGCTTCGCGTTCGCCGTCCGTCCGCCCGATCAGCGGCGCGATCGCCGCGATGCCGAGATCGAATCCGTCGAGCAGGACGTAGGCGCCGAGCATGAACGCGAGCACGACGAATGCGGCGCTATTCATGGGCGACACCCGGGCCGTCGCCGATCGCGCGCAGCGTCAGGAACAGGAAGAGCGTTCCCAAGACGAAGTACATTCCGAGGAACCCGATCAAGGTGAAGAGCGTCTCGCCGCTCGAGACCGTCGGCGAAGCACCCTCGACGGTGCGCATCAACCCGTAGACGATCCACGGTTGGCGCCCGACCTCGGTGACCGTCCAACCCGCTTCGTTCGCGATATACGGGAACGGGATCGAGAGCAAGAGCAGCCAGAGCAACCAGCGCGACGCGTACAGGCGTCGCCCCCAGATCAGGAAGAGCAGCGAGAGCCCGCCGATCGCGATGAAGATCGTGCCGAGGCCGACCATCACGTGATAGGCGTAGTAGGTGAGTTCGACCGGCGGCCAGAGCTCGGTCGCGTAGGCGCGCAGACCGTTGACGTTCGCGCGCGCGTTGCCGTAAGCGAGAAAGCTCAAGAGATCCGGCACGAAGACCGGATCGAGCAGCGCCTTGTCGCGCGCGCTCGGCATGCCGAGGATCGCGAGCGGCGCGCCCCTGGTGGTGTCGAACAGACCTTCCATCGCGGCCAGTTTGATCGGTTGATAGGCCGTCACGTCGGCGCCGTTCCGGTCGCCCGTCGGGAAGACGGCGAGCACGGCGCAGATCGTGCCGACGATGACGCCCGCCCGGACGAAGCGCCGACCGATCGCGAGGTCCCGATCCGAGAGCAGATAGTACGCGCCGACGCCCGCGATCAGGAACGCGCCGGCGAGCAGCGCCCCGGTCATCACGTGCAGATACTGCCAGATCGCGAACGGCGACGAGAGCACCGCCCAGAGATTCGCCATTTCGATGCGTCCGTGTTCGCCGAACGTGTAACCGACCGGATGTTGCATCCACGCGTCGGTGGCGACGATGAAGTAGCCCGAGAGCCAGGCACCTGCCGCCACCAGCAGAGCCGAGAGCGCGTGCATCTTCGGCGAGACGCGGTCCTTGCCGTAGAGCAAGATGCCGAGGAAGATCGACTCCAGGAAGAACGCGAACGCGCCCTCCATCGCGAGCGGTTGGCCGATCACGCCGCCGGTCTTGGCCGAGAACGCGGCCCAGTTCGTGCCGAACTGGAACTCCATCGGAATGCCGGTGACCACGCCGGCGGCGAAGTTGATCGCGAAGATCTTGGTCCAGAAGGCGGCTGCCCGGGCGGCTTCCGCATCGCCCTTTGCGCCACGCCAGGTAAACCAGGCGATGAACGGAGCGAGTCCCATCGTGCCGATCGGGAACAAGTAATGGAACATGATGGTGAACGCGAACTGCAGGCGATCTGCCATGGCGACATCCATAAAAAACATCGTCCCGCCGGAGCCCGACGGGACGATACGACTTCTAGCACAGCTCCCGGGTGGAGCTGCGAAAATTCTAGAAGCTGTGGCTGAGCGAGAACCGGATGGTGGTCGGTCCGACCGGCACGCCCGTACGCAGGCCGAGGGCGCCGTTCGCGAGCGGCGTCGGGGTGCCGCCGTTGATCAGTGCGTAGGGTTGCGTGTAGGTGCCGAACAGGTTGTCGACCGAGAGCGTCGCGCGCGTCGTCTCGTTCAAGAACGGCAGTCCGATGGCGGCGTTGGTGACGACGAAGGCCGGCACGTTGTACGTGTTGTTCGGGCCGAAGTAGGTGGCGCCGAACTCGACGTACTGGTGATGCGATCCGCGGAAGTGGAGCGCGCCGAACGCCTGCGAGTAGGCCTCGCTCTTGTTCGAGATGCCGTTGAACGCCGGGCTGTTGAAGCCGACGTAGTTCTGGCCGTCGATCACCCCGAGGTTGGTCGTGTACGGACCGGTCGGCGAGGAGTAGAAGCCCGGCGGCAGGCCGTACGCGAACGCCCGGGCGAGGTCGCCCGAGATCGTGTAGCCGAGACCGAACTCCGGATCGCTCTTGAGGCTGAACTCGAAGCCCTGGAAGCGCGCCTTCGCGAGGTTCTGGTTGGTGCTGACGTAGATCGGCACGGCCGGGCCGACGGGCGGCGTGTAGAGCGTGCCGGTCGGATAGGTGACGCCGATGAACTGGTTGCGCAGGTTCGTCAGGTACGCATCGACCGAAAGAATCGCTCCGCTCGGAAGACGATAGTCGCCGCCGAGGTTGTAGCCGAACGAGGTCTCCGGCAACAGGCTCCCGCTGTTCTGGGCGATCGTCACCGTCGAGACGGCCGGATTATAAGCCTGCGCCGCAGTGGTGTTGAGGTTGTCGATCAACGCCGGATAGGCCGGCGCCAGCGCCGAGCCCATGCTGAAGCGTAACGAGAGGTTCGCGTTGGGCCGGTACGTCAGGCCGAGGCGCGGATCGTCGTGCGTGACCGTGCCGCTGGCGTAGACGAAGTTGCCGAGCGCGTCCTTCGACGGCGTGTAGACGTTGTGGTAGGTGTTGTAGTAGTTCGCGAGCGTCAACGTGGTACGGGCATCCAGGTTGAACGTGCCGCGCAGCAGGTAGGTCGTGAAGTCCTGACGCGTGCCGCCCGGAATCGAGACCGTGACCCTGCCACCGACCGGCGCGGCCGCACCGGCGACCGCGTACGAGTTGGTCAGCGAGGTCGTACGATCGGCCGAGAACGCGAGCACGTTCTCGCCCATCTGATGGTCGTACTCGAACGAGTAGCCCTTGAGCAGGTCGTGCTCCACGCTGTTGGAGTACGGCGTCGGGACGGTCACGTTGACGAGCTGCCCGTTGTACGGGACGTTGTTCGTCGCGCCGAGCTTGCCGGTGCCGAAGAGGGTCAGCGCGGTCGTGTAATCCGCATTCGGATTGGTGATGTCGGTGGTCGTCTGACGCCCCAGAACCGCGCTGTAGAAACGGGCCAGGATCGAGTCGTTGCCGAGCGTCGAACGCAGATCGGCTTCGAAGATCGGCTCGTTGTCGTAAAGGCGCGAGTCGGGAAGCACGGTCTTGTTGTTGAGCAGGTAGCCCTGGTTGGACTGGAGCGCAAGGCCGGTGCCGTTATAGGCGGCGGCCGGTGCGAAGACCGAGTTGACCTGCGCGAAGCCGGCGGCCGCGCCGTCGTACTGCGATTGGTTGCCGATGTAAGCGACCGTCGCGGTGGTCGCGCTCGAGAAGTTGTAGCGGAGCTTGACCAGCTCCATCTTGTTGAGGAAGTCGGACTGAACCCTCTGACAGCATGCTACCAGCGACGTATAGGCGTTGGTCGGGTTGCCGAGGACGACTTGGCCGCTCGGGCTGGCCGTGTTGCAAGCGGCACCGGAGCCGCCGCCGACCGGATAGGCACCGTTCGTCCCGTTGATCGGCGAGCACGAGTTGGTACCGCCGATCGTGACGCCGCCGATCTTCGAACCGCTCGGCAGGGTCACGTACGACTGGACGTTGCGGTCCGCGCCGGGCGTGCCGTAGGTGGCGTAGTCGAAGATGTACGAGAGTTTGCCGTTCGGCGTGGTGCCGGACCAGCGCAGGTTGGAGAAAGTGCCGCCGAAGCCGTCGAGGCCGTAGAGCACCGTGCCGGTCGGGACGCGCGTGGGCTCGGCCGTCCGGAAGTTCAGCACGCCGCCGATCGCGTAGTTGATCTGCGGCGCGAACGCGGTCGGCCCTTTTGCGAGCTCGACGTCGTCGAGGACGAACATATTGAGGAGCATCGTCGGATAGTCCCCGCGTGCTCCGTTGATAAGCGGGTGACCGTCGATCAGGGTGGCCTTTTCGTAGTCGAGCGCGCCGCGGATGTTCGGCGACGTGATCGAACCGAGGGCGGCCGCATTCGCGCTACCCGGACGTGCGTTGACCGCGCCCGGCTGCTGGTTGAGCACGTTTGCAAGGCCGATCTGGCCGAGATCTTGGAAACGCTGGGCCGTCATGACGGACTGCGCGGAGGGGGTCGCGTTGAACGTTCCGCGCTTGACGCTCGAGACGTTCGCGATCTCGCGGATCGACGAGAGCGAGGTGTGGAACAAGGCGATCGCGATGTTCGACTCGTCGCTGCCGATGCTGATGCCGTCCAGGGTCGCGCTGACGTAACCCGCCTTTGCGATGCTGACGCCGTACGTGCCGGCCGGAAGGTCGGCGAAACGGAACGCGCCCGACGCATCGGTCGCGGTCGTGTCGCGGCGTTGGCCCTGCAGGCTGACGCGGGCGTTGGCGATCGGCGTACCGTCCGCATCGGTCACGCTACCGCGTAATCCGCCGAGCGCGTCGGCGCGCGCGCCGTAGGGTGAGAGGACGAATACCATGCAGGTAATCGCCGCGAGAAAACGCAGGTACTTCACGATGCTCCGTTTCGAATTGTGCCGAGGACGTTTGTACGCATTTACCACGGCTTGCTTGGTATTTGCTGTGAATCTCCTGGGAACGGCTTACGCGGCCGACGCCGCGATCTCCGGGACGATCTCCGACGAGGCCGGGAAGCCGGTCGCCGCCGTCGAGGTCCGGCTCTCGAACGGGGCCCGCGCGATCAGCGACCCGCACGGCAAGTTCGGGTTTCCGGGCGTCCCGGCCGGCACGTATCGGGAGTCGATCTCGGCGGCCCGCTTCGAGCCCTATCGGGCCACGATCGTCGCGCCGGGTGAGCCCCAGAAGATCGTGCTCCATCCGAGCCTGACCTCTCTACGGGTCATCGGTTCGGTCGTCGCCCACCCCCGCACGCAGTTCAACACCACTCCGGTCGCCGTCAAGGTCTTCCCGCGCGAGGCCTACCGGGACCAGGGTCAAGCCGACCTCGCAAGCGTGCTTGCCCAGACGCCGAGCGCCCTCCCGGCCTACGCGCGCGGCGAGAACCTGGCCGTCCGCGGCGTACCCGCGTACGCATCCGTACGCTCTTCACTCCCGTTCGAGACGGCCGTCTCGTTCGACGGGGTGCCACTCTCGCTGCCGTCCGGCGGCGCGTTCGATCTGAGTCTGATCCCGTCGTTCGTCTTGAGCGACGTCGAGATCGGCAAAGGCCAGAGCGACGTCTCCGGGATCGCGCCGAACGCGATCGCCGGCTCGTTCAATCTGCGCAGTGCCGATCCGACGGTGACGCGCCGTGCGCTCGCCGAGTTCTCGATCGACTCGCGCGGCGGTTCGTTCTCGGACTTCTCGTACGGCGGCACCATGCCGGGCGGGAAGCTCGCGCTTGCGCTGATGCTCTCGGTGGACGGCGCCGCCGGCCCTATGACGAGCGGCTCCTATCCGCTCGCGCTCGATCGGGGTTACGCGTTCGTCAACGGCCACCCGGTCGCGCAGAACGTGGACCCGCTCGATGCGACGAGCATCGTGGCCTGTTGCGTGGCGGTTCCCGCAGACGACCTCCGTCGTGCGGAGTTGCTGAAGGTTCGCTACACCCCGAGCGCCGATTTCACCCTGACCGCGACCTACCTCGGCACCCAGACGACGCGCGCACTCGCGGGCGCGCAAGGCACGATTCTTCCGCTCGCCTTCGGTGCGACGGTCGCGCCCACGTTCGCATCGCTCGCGCCCTCGCTCGGCGCCCGCGAAGGCGCCCAGCTACAGCTCTTCGACCTGGACGCCCGCATCGACCGCGGTCGCGACGGATTCGACGCGCGCGTCTACGCGCTCGACGTCGCGCGTCGCGACGAGTACGGGAACGCCGACTCCGGCACGTATGCGCTGACCGGAACCGCGACCTACACGGATGGAACGCTTCCTCAGATCTTCAACGGCGAGTCGGCCGTCGTAACCACGCCGTTCTCGCCGTATGCCCCCGAGAGCGACGTCGATCGCGTCCGCGGCGCGCGGATCTCCTGGCAGCACGAGACTGCAAGCGGCCTGCTCGTCCTCTCAGGCGAACAGCGAAACGGCTCGGCGGACGACACCTACGCGCAAGGTGCGCGCGCGACCGACACCATTCTCAACGCCGGCTACCAAGCCCATCCGGACGCGCGCACCGAGATCGATCTCGGCGGAGGCATCGATCGCCACACCGCCACCGGCCGCAGTTGGACACTCGGCGCACTCCGCGCCGGAGCTTCGTACAAGCTGAACGCGGGTCTCGCACTACGCGCCTCGCTCGGCTCATCGTACGCACCACCACCGCTCGACGCACTCGCGAGCACGACCGTGACCGGCGCCAACCAGATCGGCCTTCCCAACGCTTACACGATTCGAAGCGCCGCCGATCTCCAGCCCGAGAACGCATTCGGTTACGATGTCGGCGCCGAATGGAAGCTCCACGGCAACACCACCACCGCCTCGATCGATCTCTACAGCACCACCACGCACGGCGCGTTCGCACGCACCTACGACGAGATCTCCCCATTCGTCGCCCTGACCGGCTGGGCCAACGCCCCAAGCGAACGCGAAGCCGGCATCGAGGCCTCGATCGTCCAGTTCAAGCGGATCGGCCTCGGCTTCATCCTCCAAGGCGCACTGACGCGCGCCGATCGCGACCTCGGCCCGAACGCCTACTTCGCCCCCACCTCCGGCGACGCTCCGATCGCAAGCGCCCCCTACGTCCAAGGCTACACCGAGATCTCCTACAAATGGCCCCGCGGCTCGCGCCTATCGCTCGGCGCACTCTATCTCGGCGCGAACAACCCCTACGAACGCCCAGCCTTCGTAACATTCAACAGCAATCTCGAACTATCACTAGCCGGAAAATCAAAACTCGCGCTCTCCATAGAGAACCTTTTCGACACCAACGCCAACCGCCTACCCTACGCCTTCGCCCAGAATCCGCTATCGCCACGCACGATCCGAATAATGTTCCGCCAGTCCCTAGGCGCCGGCAGCGTCTACGAACGCTAGCAGGCCGCCTACGGCCCCGCTAAAGCGCCGGATGCTCCTGACATTTCTCGACGGACGGATCGTCGCTCGGAAAGATCGTGAACACCGTACCCCGTTTCACTTCGATGTTCTTGCCATTGTGGAAGTAGTTGAAGATACCGACGGCGGCGCCGACGCCCGGAATCGGGATCGCGCCGAGATAGCCGGGGACGTTGTTGGTCGAGCCACTGCGCTCGAGATCGCTTGCGTTGTGGTCGAGTACGACGCCGACCCGCGACCCGTCGGGCATGTCGAAGTAGCGCGGCTCCAGGACGAGCGTGCCCGGACGACCGTTGCGGCCGGCGGGCGAGGCGATCGCTACGACACCGTAGCCCATCGTGCGCGCGGGGACGACGATCTTGTTCCCGCTGGTCGCCGCATTGACGGTCTGAAAGCGGAAGAAGTCGCCCGGGCGCGCGTCTGATGAGTTGACGTCGTCGACCATCTCGACCGCGATCACGGTACACGGGTTCATGTCGAGCGTCGCGTGCCCAGAAAGCCCGAGCAACGTTGCGGCCAGCAGCAGATGCACGTTACTGCGTTGTGAACGACGCGCCGGTCGTGACCGGTATGCAGTTCGACGCGAGATTGTTCAGGTAGACGCCGATCGAGGTGGCGGCCGGGAACGACCCGGTCAGGGCCGAGCTGACGTAGATCGGGTTTGCGAACGACGGCGTCGCTGAGGGCGCCGGGACTTGGCCGGCATTGATCGTCTGGAATGATAGGCCGTAGGCGCCGGTGCTTCCGATCAACGTAGCTGCGCCCCAGGTCGGGAGCGGGCTCGAGATCGCGAACACGATCTGTTGGGGTGCATCCGGCACGCCGGTCGCTCCCGGGATCGGGTAGAGCAACTGCGTCTGCACGCCCGACGGCAGCACGCAGGCGGGCGGATTCGACGGCGTCGGAACGCTGTTCTTTAACGCTCCGCATGCGGAGAGGGTGATTGCGAGGACGGCGGTGCCGCTCCAAGCGGCGATCGATCGAATGTTCATCTGTGGGATAACGCGACGAAAAAGTGCGCGGTTCCTTCAGAACGGCTCGCTTTTTATCGTGCAAGCGAGGGCTAGAACGCCGGCCGCGGGAGCAGAGCGATGGTCCCATCAGCGTAGTCCAATACGAGCGTGAAGGTCCGGAAGAACGAGGCGCCCAGGTGGCCGAACCCCGTCCCTTTGAGCGATTCGGTCGTGCCGATGCCCTGGTCGGTGAGGCGAAACGGCCCGATCTCGACCTGCGGGATAGTGCCGGTCAGTTCGACGCTGGCTTCGCCGATGCCGGAGACCGGTCGCTCCCGGGTCGCGGTGAACAGGTCCGCGTGCCGCCGGTAGAAGGCGTGCGCGAGATTGATGTTCGACTCATCGCCGGTGTCGATCGCAAGCGGCGCGATCAGGTCGCCGAAGTGTACGTTGACGACCGGGACGAAGCCCTCGAACGCGATCGGAATCGTACTCGCACCGGCGGGCGGACGCGCACCGAACCAGAGGCGCCGGCCGGGCGCGTCGATCTCGACGCTGCTCGAGGCGAGCGCGTCTGCGCCGAGGATCAGGTCATAGCCGTAGCGCGAGATGTCCGGCAGCACGACGTAATTCGCGTCCTCGAAGCGCGCGTTCGCGATCAGCAGTGGGCCGGCACGTACCACCTCGGCCGTCAGGCTCCCGAGCCCGCTGACGTCGTACGCGCCGATCGGATCCAAGCCGAGGCGCTCGGCCATCTCCAAGCTCATGGAAAGCCCGGAGTTCCCGGTGTCGACCATGCAGCGCGCTGCGACGCCGGCGATCGTGCAAGGCCCGACCGGCGAGCGCCGGAGCGGATCGAGCGGCATCAGAGGGGCGCCCGCGACGATCGAAAATCCAATGCCGGTCGGCGCTGCGAGCGGCCCCGCGATCGCGCTCGCGCTCGCGAGATCGGTCGGGCGGTACGGCACCGGCCGGCCGTCGTCGTCGCGGATCTTCGCGATCGCCGCATTCGCGGGATCGACCAGTACGTGCATCGGCGCGGCATCCAGGTTCGCGACGAAGAGTTCGCGATAGCTCGTACCGGCGTCGTTCACCGAGCCCTCATCGACCACGCGTCCGCCGTCGCGCGCGAACGACGGTGCCAGGAAGATCCGCGAAACGACCGTTCGGACGCCGCGCAGATATCGATCGGTCTCGCGCGACTGCGGTAGCGCCGTGTCGTTGATGTTGACCGAGAAGAGGCGGTGACCGTCGAAGTAGCTACCCGAACATATCCGTTCGTTGCACCGATGCGCGAAGAAGCGTAGCCCTTCGGTGTCGGTGGTGAGCGTATCGCTCCGGCCGTCGACCGCGATCTGCGCGACCGTCCGCAGGTGGCGGGACGGATCGCCGCCGGCAGAGCGCATCCGGGCGAGCAACGGCGCCAACGGCTCGGCCGGAGCCGCTCCGACACAGAGTTGGACCAGGGCGCAGAGCGCGAGGAGCCTGGCGGCGAAGGCCATGGCATGAACTTCGAGTCGCTGGACCGGTATCTTTTGACCGGCTCCCCCGTCAAAGCCGAGATCGTGACCGCCCTGCTCGCGCTACCCAGCCCGCCGGATCAAGCCAAGCCCTTCCTCGAGGGCCTGCGGGTCCTCGGCCCCCGGACGCCGGACCTGGCCCTGATCGCCCTCCGCTTGGCTCTAGCAGGCAAGCCCCACGGCGACGAACAGGTCACGCATCTGCGAAGCCTGGTCGAAAAAGCTCGCGGAGGCGATGCGGCGGCCAAAGAAGCGTACGCCGCCGAACTGGCGTGACGGGTCGCTTCGCGCGTGCGGCGAAACACTTTCCCAAGCGTTCGCGTTGAGACAGAGACGATGATGATATTACGGAAGGCAATGGGCGTCGTGCTCGCGGCCGTGCTGGCGGGCACGACCGTCGGTGCCGCAATTGCCGATCCGCCGGCTCGCTCCAATCCGTATACGGGCGATGCGCCGTCGCATCCGCACGGCCCGGTGATCGGGAACGTGACCGGCGTCGACTACGGCCGCGGTCAACTGACCGTCTTCAGTCGGGGTCGCAATGTGGTCGTCGTGGTGCTGCCGAGTACCGCCATCTATCGCGGTGAGACGTACGCGACCCTCACCGATCTGCAGCCCGGCATGCACGTCGAGATTTCGGTCAACGAAGTCAACGGCAACGTGATCGCGCAGATCATCCGTATCAAGTAGCGCGTGCCCGCGCTCGTCGCTTCCGGCATCGAGAAGCGCTTCGGCGCACATCGCGCGCTCGACGGCGTTTCGGTTCGCGTCGACGACGGGCGGACGCTCGCCGTGGTCGGGCCATCCGGCGCCGGCAAGAGCACGCTACTGCGGATCGTCGCGGGGCTCGAAGTCGCCGACGCCGGCTCCGTCACGCTCGGAGACCGCGTTCTGGATACGCTCCCGCCGCAGGCCCGGCGGATCGCGATGGTCTTCCAATCCGACGCGCTCATCCCGCACGCCAGCGTGCGCGAAAATCTGACCTTCGCGTTACGCGGCGCTCGCGACGATGCGCGCGTCGCAGACGTCGTCGAGCGCCTGCATCTCGATGCGCTGGAACAGCGGCGCCCAGGGGAGATCTCCGGCGGGGAGCGTCAGCGCGTCGCGATCGGGCGCGCCCTGCTCTCGGACCCGCTCGCGCTGCTCCTGGACGAGCCCCTCGCCCACCTGGATCCGCTTCTGCGGGTCCGCGTCCGGGACGAGGTCGTCCGCCTGCGCGAGCGCTTCATCGGACCGATCGTCTACGTGACCCACGATCATGTGGAGGCGATGGCTCTGGCCGACGACCTGTGCGTGATGATCGACGGCCGGATCGAGCAGACCGGCGACCCGCAACAGGTTTTCGACGCGCCCGGGAATCTGCGCGTCGCCAGGTTTTTCGGAACGCCGTCGATGAATCTGCTCCACGACGTGCAATCGACTCTGGGATATGGCAACGTGGTCGTCGGGATCCGGCCGGAACGCGTGCGGATCGACGACGCCGGCGCGCTCGCCGGTACGGTGGTGCGTGGCGAACGCGCGGGTGCCGACGCATTCGTGCACTTGGACACCCCGCTCGGCCCGGTCTCCGCACGCGTCGACTCAGATCGCGTGCCCGGGACGGGCACCGCCGTACGGCTCGCATTCGTACGCGACGATATCCGTCTCTACGATCCCGTCACCGAGGAACCGCTGGCATGAACGATATTCGCAGACTCGCCGCCGGAGCGATCGCCGCCGGCTTCGACGGCTATGAGTTGACGACGGAGATCGCCGCCGGCATCGACGAACTGCAGGTGGGCGGATGGATATTGTTCGGGCATAACGTGCGCACGGTCGAGCAGGCGCGCGAGTTGACCGATGCGATCCGGGCGCGCTATCCGGCGGACGTCCCGCCGATGTTGGCGATCGATCAAGAGGGCGGCAGGGTCGCGCGACTGCGCGTTGGCGTCGAAGAGATCCCGGCCATGATGGCGGTCGCCGCGACCGGCGACGAAACGCTCGCGCGCCGTGCCGGCGAACAGATGGCTTTCGATCTTCGGCGTGCGGGTGTGAACGTCGACTACGCGCCCGTCCTGGATCTTGCGCTCGAGCGGATGAACACCGTGATCGGCTCGCGCTCGTTCGGAGCCGACCCGCATCGCGTGAGCCGCTTTGCCGGCGCGTTTGCGGCCGGCCTCGAGGCGGGCGGCATGGTCGCGACCTACAAGCACTTTCCCGGGCACGGCTCGACGGCGCTCGACTCGCATCTCGAACTTCCGACCATCGACCTGGACGAAGCGACCCTGCGTTCGCGCGACCTGGTCCCGTTCGTGGAGCTGTTGCCGAAGGCGCGGGCGTTGATGACCGCCCACATCGTCACGCGTGCGTTCGATCCCGAGAACTCGGCGACCACCTCGCATGCGATCCTGACCGGACTGCTCCGCACCGATATCGGATTTACCGGCGTCTGCTTCACCGACTGCATGGAGATGCACGCGATCGCGCGGACCATCGGCAGTGCGCAAGGTGCGGTCGATGCGTTGATCGCGGGTGCCGACTGCGTATTGATCAGCCACACGCTCTCGATCGTCCGGGATGCGATCGACCGGATCGAGCGCGCCGTCGCCGACGGGTCGCTCGCGCTCGCACGTCTGCAAGAAGCGAATGCGCGGATGACGCGTTTGCGCCGGGAACTGGCCGGTCCGCTCCCGCTCGATGCACCCGCACCCCACGCCGGGATCGGTCGCGAGATCGGACGCCGGGCGGTGACGCTGGTGCGCGGCGAACCCCACGCCCATGCGGCCGCCGACGTGGTGGTCAGCTTCGAAGGGACGACCACCGAAGGCGTGCAGGGCACCCACAGTCAGCACGCTTCGCTGGATGCGCCGGGGCTCGCGTATCTACTCGCGCCGCTCGACCCGGACGATGCGGCGATCGAGGAGTTGCTCGGATCGCTCGAGCGCTCGCGCAAGCGCCCGATCGTCTTGATGCGTCGCGCGCATATCTACGCCGGGCAGACGCGCGCCGTCGACCGGATCCTCGAGGTGCGGCCGGACGCACTGATCGTCTCGACACGCGAGCCGTTCGATGCGGCCGAGGTCTCGCGGGCACGCAACCTGCTCTGCACCTACGGCGACGATCGGCCCTCGATCGAGGGGCTCGGCGATGTGATCTTCCACGGCGTCGCTCCGGCCGGCGTGTTGCCGCTGGAGATCGTCGCTGTCTAAGAGCGCATTCCCGCGGGTCGAACGCGCCCTGACCACCGCGACCGGCACGCCGTTCACCGGTGCGGTCGCGCGCGTCGAATCCCACGGCAAGGTCGTCTTCGAACGGGCCTACGGGGCGACCCGCGACGACGCCGGCGCTCGGCCCGTCCACGTCGATACGCGTTTCGACCTGGCGTCGATCACCAAACTTTTCGTCGCGACGCTCGCATTGCAAGCGGTCGCCGACGGCACGCTCGCGCTCGACGAACCGTTGTTGCGCTGGTTCCCGGAGTGGACCGGTACGGCGCACGCGCCGATCACGCTCCGGATGCTCCTCGCGCATGATTCGGGCATCAACTCCGGCGCGGACTATCGGCTCTTGCTCGGGTTCGACGTCGAACGCTACGCGATCGGACGCGATCTGGTCGAGACGCCCGGCCGACGGGTGATCTATAGCGATCTCGGCTTCATCGCGCTCGGTGCGCTGATCGCGCGCGTGCGCGGCTGCGGGCTCGCCGCGATCTTCGATCGTGCGCTCGGGAGCCCGACCAACGGCTATCTGGTGCCGCTCGTGCGACGTCCCGACGTCCCGGCGACGGAAGAAGACGGATGGCGCGGGCGCGTCCAGGGCCGCGTCCACGACGAGAAGGCCTACCTGATGGGCGGCGTCGCGGGGCACGCCGGACTGTTCGGCGCGGCCAGCGACGTCGCGCGCTTGACCGAAGCCTATCTCGGCCCGCTCTGCGGTCGCGCGAATGCGCTGTTGCCGCTCGAGCTGGTACGCGAGTCGGTCCGCGAGCAGGCGTTCGATCCGACCCTGCGCCGCGGCTTGGGCTGGGCGCTCAAGACCAAGGACGCGAACTCGTGCGGTCGGCTGTTCGCGCGCGAGACCTTCGGACACACCGGCTTCGTCGGGACCTGCGTCTGGGCCGATCCGACGCGCGATCTGCAGGGCGTCCTGCTCACCAACACCGTCTACTTCGGCAGACACGATACGCGCGATCTGCGCGCTTCGTTCTACGAAGCGCTGATCGAGGATATCGAAGCGTGATCGCAATCGGACTGATGAGCGGGACCTCGTTCGACGGGGTCGATGCCGCGCTGGTGAAGATCCTGCCGACGGCGCACGGCTACGAGATCGAGACGCTCGATTTCGTGACTCGCCCGTACGACGCCGAGGTCGTCGAACGACTGGCCGCGCTGCTCCCACCGCATCCGGGCAGCACGGCCGAAGTCGCCGAGTTGCACCGTCGCGTCGGCGAACAGTTCGCGCTCGCGGCGCGCGCCGTTGCGGCGGGCACGACGGTCGACTTCGTGGCCTCGCACGGCCAGACCATCTGGCACGACGGCGATCGAAACGTGACCCTGCAGATCGGCGATCCGTTCGCGATCCGCGAAGCCATGCGCGCGACCGTCTGCTATGACTTCCGCTCGGCCGATACGGCCGCCGGCGGGTGCGGCGCGCCGCTGGTGCCCTACGTCGATGCGCTCATGCTGGCGAGCGAAGATGAAGAACGGGTCGCGCTCAACTTGGGCGGGATCGCCAACCTGACGATGTTGCCGCGCGGCATCCGGCGCGGGGCCGACGGCGCCTTCGACGTGGTCGCCTTCGATACGGGCCCGGCCAACATGCTGATGGATGCGTTCGTGACCGAGCGCACGCGCGGACGTCTGCGCTACGACCGGAACGGCGAGCTGGCCACGCGCGGCACGCCACACGACGACCTGCTCGAGGCGATGCTGGCGGATCCGTACTTCGCCAAGGAACCGCCCAAGTCGACCGGCCGCGAGCGGTTCGGCGCGCAGTTCCTGGCGCAGTACGCCGCCGCCCTCGAGGCGCTCGAGCTCGAAGACGGGGTCGCGACCCTGGCGGAGCTGACCGCCGCGAGCGTCGCCGATCAGATCGCGAAGCGGATGCCCGCGGCGCGGGTGCTGGTGGCCGGGGGCGGCGCGCGTAATCCGGCGCTGCTCGCGCGTCTGCAAGCACGGCTTCCGCGGGCGCGCGTCGAAACGACCGCGACGATGGGTATCGATCCGGATGCAAAAGAGGCGATCGCGTTCGCCGTTCTCGGCTGCGAAACGTTGCGCGGGCGCGGGGCCAACGTGCCGCGCGCGACCGGGGCGTCGCGCTCGGTCCCGCTCGGGGCCATCGCGCCGCATGAATTGGCGCGTCTGTTGACGCGGATCGGAGCGGAGTGCGGATAGCGGTCGGTGTCGACGCCGGCGGAACCTCTACCGTTGCGGTCGCTTCGCGCGACGGCGTTGCGGGCACACCGTTCGTGACCGAGGCCGGAAACGCGAGTTCGCGAGGGTTGGATGCGGCGGTCGAAGCGATGACGCGCGCGATTAACGGCGCGCTCGCGGGCGCGAAGCCGGATGCGATCGTGGTCGGCGCCGCCGGAGCCGGGCGCGAGAACGTCGCGACACCGATGCACGCCGCCCTGGCCGAGCGGTATCCGAGCGCCGCCATAGACGTCGCGGACGACGGGCGGATCGCGTTGCGCGCGGGCGTCGCCACGGGCGACGGGATCGTGCTGATAGCGGGCACCGGTTCGTTCGCCTACGCAGAGGTCGGCACTGAGCAGTATCGCGCGGGGGGGCACGGCTACGCGATCGACGACGCAGGCTCCGGGTTTTCGATCGGCTCGGCCGCGGCCAAATTGGTGGTCCGCGCCTACGACGGGCGCGTGCCATTCGATGCGACTGCCGATGCGATCGCGCTCGCGCTCGGCGCGAAGAGCGCGCGCGACGTGCTCGATCGCGTCTATCGCGACGGGCCGCCCGTCGCGACGCTGGCGGCGCTCGCGCCCGAGGTGATCCGGCTCGCGGATGTGGGTGAACGGAGCGCCGTCAAGATCGTCCAGGGTGCGGCCCTCGAGCTCGGAGATCTGGTCCGCGCCGTGGTGAAATCGAGCGGCGCGACCGGTCGCGAACTGCCGATCGTACTCGCCGGCGGTCTGCTCGGCACCAACAGTCTGCTGACGTTCCTGTTAGAGACGCGCATCTCGAACGAACTTCCGACGTTCTTCGTCGTGAAGAACGCGCCCGCTCCGTGCTTCGGAGCGCTCGCGATCGCCGAGCGGGCGGGCATATGAGCGAGCTTCCGCAGACCGAAGGGCGCAATCCGCGTAGCGAGGGCTTGGATCTGCTCGCGACGCCCGCGCTGGTAGAGCTGCTCGCCGACGAGCAGCGCGCAGCGGTCGATGCGGTCGTCGCGGAGCGGGATACGATCGCCAAGGTCGTCGACGAAGCCTCGAAGCGACTCCTCGCGGGCGGCCGCTTGCACTACGTCGGCGCCGGCACGAGCGGGCGCCTCGGGTATCTGGACGCCTCCGAGATGCCGCCGACCTTCGGTACGCCGCGGGATCTGATCTGCGCGCACATCGCCGGCGGAATTGAAGCGCTCACGCGCGCGATCGAAGGCGCCGAGGATGACGGCGACGCGGGCGCGGCGGAGATGCGCGATCACGTTCACCCGGGCGACGCGGTGATCGGGATCTCGGCCAGCGGTGGTGCACCCTACGTGGCCCGGGCGCTCGAGACGGCGCGCGCGATCGGCGCATACACGGTCGGCGTTGCCAACAGCGAACATACGGCCGTCCATCGCGCCGCCGAGACCGCGATCGTGCTGCGAAGCGGTCCCGAGCCGCTGACCGGCTCGACGCGGCTGAAGGCCGGGACGTCGCAGAAGCTGTTGCTCAACACGATCTCGACCGCGATCATGGTTCGACTGGGCAAGACCTACGGCAATCTGATGATCGACGTGGTGGCCACCAACGAGAAGCTGCGCGGCCGCGCGCAACGCCTGGTCTCGCACCTGACCGGGCTCGACGCGTCGGCCGCCCGCGAACTCTTGAAGGCCTCGGGGGGGAGCGTCAAGGTCGCCTCGCTCATGGGCATGCGTGGGCTGGACCTAGATGCCGCCCGCGCGCTCCTGGCGGAACGGGGCGGGTCGCTCCGGGAGAGTTTGGCCGAGTAAGCGAGCGGGAACGAGCTTGCCATGATGCGCTCGCTATTCGCCCTCGCGGCCGTTGCCGCGCTCGCGGCCGGAACGTTCGCCGCTCCCGCCACCGCCAACACCCTGCCCCCGGGCGGGAAGTATAAGGACTGCCACGGATACATGTTGCACGTCTCGATGCAGAACATCCGCGTGCACTGCATCGACGGAACGCCCGCCGACCTCTCGTTCCTGTCGTGGCCCAAGTTCACCGAACTTCCGAACGGCAAGACGGTCCAGACGAAGTCGCTCAAGGCGGGAACGCCGGTGCATGTGATCTTCTCGCAGTCGCTCGGCATCCGCCACGCGTACAAGGTCTATGTGGCGAACCCTAAGGGTCGCGGGCTCTTCGGCTTCAAGGCCTAGCGGGGCTCGGCGCGAACCTGCATCGCGATGATCGCGATGCTCTTCGCGCTATTGGCGCCGGTCGTACTCGTGCCGCTCGACGACCGGCCCGTCACGCGCCAACTGCCTGCGATGCTCGGCGAGATCGCCGGCCGCGACGTCCGCGAGCCGCCTCGCGCGATGCTCGGCAATTATCTCACGTTCGGAAAGCCCGACGCGATCGTCTCGTGGCTGAACGGTCCGGGGCGGAGCGGCGCGTCTGCCTACATCGTGTCTACCGACATGCTCGCCTATGGCGGGCTGGTCGCATCACGCGTTCCGCAGACATCGTATGTCGACGCGTACTTCCGACTGCGCTCGCTCCGGCAGCTTCGCCGCGCACAACCGCACGCGTGGATGGCCGCCTTCGGCACCGTCATGCGACTGGCGCCGACCGGCATACCGCCGCTCGGTGATGCCGTCGACTTCTTCGCGGCCTATCCGGGCTGGAAGTATCTGCAAGAGTACGCCAACCTCCACGATCCGCCGTTGCCGAGCGAGGCCGCGCGTGCTGCCGAGTTGGAGAAGCTGATCGGACCGGAGCTTCTCCGGGGCTATCTCGCCGCGCGCGATCGGAACTATGGCGTCGATCTGTTGGTTCTGCGCGCGACCGCCGCGAAGACCGTCGACCGGGCGGCGCTCGGTCAAGATGATGCCGGGCCGGTCGGCTTGCATGTGAAGGAAGTGCAGCGCCTGCAGGCCGAGGCGACCGCCTTGAACCTCGGAGACCGGATCTCGATCGAGCCCGGCGCCGACGAGCTCGGGATGGCGCTGGTCGCGAACGCGCTCGCTCGCGGCGCACGCTGGACGCCGCGCGTGCGCGTCGTCTACTCGACGCCGGGCGGTGCGGCGTATCAGGACAAGTTGGAGTTCGCCCCGATCGCGACCGCGATCGACGGGCTGGTCGCGCTTTGCGGCGGAACCCAGGTCGCCGACGGTGCCGACCTCACCCTCTACGTGCGCGTTCCTGGGACGACGGTCGCCCAAGACGACGCCTTCGAGCGGGCGATGCACGATGAGGCCGCCGCGGCGCGCTCGGTCGCGTTTGCGGACCTCGCCTTTCTCACCAACGACTACGCGAGCCAAGCGGCCTTCGCCCAGCGTCTCCTTGACGACGGCACGATGGGCCGGATCGATGCCTACGCATCGTGGAACACGAACGCGAATACGGTCGGCACTGCCCTCGCCGAAGCCATCGCCGCCGGTGCCGGTCGCCACACGCACACCTACAGCGCGCTCGCCCATCGCGAGTTCACGTTCAACCGCGTCCTCGACGACGTGATCTTCCATACCGAGGTCCGTCCCGATCTCAATCGCACGCTCGACGCGCAAGGCGTGACAGACCACACGTATCTGCTCCCGGACGTCGCTGCGCCGTTGGCCGAGCGCAACCGCGCGCTCATCTGGGGCCGTGCACGAGACGTGCTAAAAGCGATGTATCCGGGCGACCACATCGCCGCGATCTCGGTCACGCTCCCCTGGAGCCGGACCTTCGAGACCGAGATCGATGCCCGCCTGGCGCCGGATCTCTAGACGCCGATCGCGCGCGGGGTTACCGGCGCCGTTCCGGGCAGAGTTCGGTCGCCGCGGTCGCCCATCCGGGATAGGCGAAGGTAAAGCCGGCGTCGAGCAACCGGCCCGGTACGACGCAGCGGCTCTTGAGGATCAGTTCGGTCTCGGTCTGCATGGCGCGCGCGCCGAGTTCGAGCATCCACGCCGTCGCGGGAAGCCCGATGCGGACGCGAGCGGCCGCGCGTAGGTCCGCCATGAACTCGGCGTTCGGTAGCGGATTCGGCGACGAGATATTGACCGCACCCGCGATGTCGTCGCGTGCGATCAAGAAGTCGAGCGCGTTCACGAGGTCGGTGCCGTGGATCCACGACAGGTACTGCCTGCCGTCGCCGGCCGTACCTCCGAGGCCACGGCGCACGAGCGTGAGCAACGTATCGAAGATGCCACCCTTCTCCGGGCTCATCACCATCGCCGAGCGGAGGAGCAGCTTGCGGGTCTGTGGCGTTGCGGCCGCGTTGCAGGCGGCTTCCCACGCCTGCGCGACCTCGATGCTAAAGCGCCACGTGTCGGGCGCATGCTCTCCGACGCCGATCCGGCCGGTCGCTTCGTCGTTCGGCGTGTAGCTGTGTTCGTAGATGGTCGCGGTCGAGGACTGCAACCAGACGCGCGGCGGCCGGGCCGCACGCGCGATCGCTTCGCCAAGCACGCGCGTCGAGTCGACCCGAGAATCCATGATGCGGCGGCGATTGGGCTCGGTGTAGCGGCAGTTCACGCTGGCACCCGCAAGGTTGACGAGCACGTCGGCGCCGTCGAGCGTATCCGCCCACGCTCCGAGCGTGCGTCCGTCCCACTCGACCATGTCCCACTTCATCAGGTGTGGGGTGCGCGTGATCGCGATCACTTCGTCGCCGCGCGTGTGCCACGCCCGCGCGAGCAGCTCCCCGATCGCGCCGGTGCCGCCGGCCAGGACGATCTTCATGCGCCCGGCTGACAGAGTTCGATCAGGACGCCGCCGGTGCTCTTGGGATGGAGAAACGCGATCGTGTTGCCGTGCGCGCCCTTGCGGCCGTGCTCGTCGATCAGGCGCACGCCTTTGGCCTTGAGTTCGACGAGCTTGGTTTCGATGTCGTCGACCCGGTAGGCCGTGTGATGCAGCTTGGTCTCGGCATCGCCGCGGTATTTCGCGATCGGCGAGTCTTCGGAGAGCGGGCGCAAGAGTTCGATGACCGAGTCTCCGGCGCGCAATCCGACCGCTTCGATCCCCTGGTCGGCGACGATCTCGCGATAGATCTGCTCGAAGCCGAGGGTGGTGACGTAGAGCTCGAGCGTGGCCGGCAGATCCTTGACGACGATCGCGACGTGGTCGATCGTCATCCGATCACTTCCTTCGCGCGGTAGGTCCCGAAGACGGCGCGGAGCGCGTCGCAGATCTCGCCGAGGGTCGCGCCGGCGTCGACCGCTTCGAGGAACCGCGGCATCAGGTTCTCTGCGCCTTTGGCGGCGGCCGTGACCTCGGCGAGGCGCGCGGCGACGACGGCGCCGTCGCGTTTGGCGCGGAAGGCCCGCAGGCGAGCCGTCTGCTCCACCTCGACGCTCCCGTCGACGCGCTGAAGCGGAATCGCTTTGGAAGCTTCGCCTTCGGTGAACTTGTTGACGGCGACCACCACGGTCTCGCCGCGCTCGATCGCCTCTTGCGCTCGATAGGCGGAGTCGGCGACCCGGCCTTGCATCCAGCCCGACTCGATCGAGGCGACCGCGCCGCCCATCTCGTCGATCTCGGCGATCAGCGCGTTCGCACGTTCGATCGTCTCGTTGGTGAGCGACTCGACGTAGTACGACCCGGCAAGCGGGTCGACCACATCCGCAACGCCGCTTTCGTAGCCGATGATCTGCTGGGTGCGCAGCGCGACCTTCGCGCTCTCGGCGGTCGGGAGCGCGAGCGCTTCGTCCTTGCCGTTGGTGTGGAGCGACTGGGTGCCGCCGAGGACGGCCGCGAGCGCTTGAAGGGTCACCCGCACGACGTTGTTATCCGGCTCTTGCGCGGTCAAGGTCGAGCCGCCGGTCTGGGTGTGGAAGCGGAGCATCTGCGAGCGCGGATCCTTGCACCCGAACTCATCGCGCGTGATGTGCGCCCAGATGTAGCGTGCCGCCCGGAACTTGGCGATCTCTTCGAAGAAGTCGTTGTGCGCGTTCCAGAAAAAGGACAGGCGCGGCGCGATGCTGTCGAGATCGATGCCGGCTTCGCGCGCCGCACGCAGGT
>JBEPVY010000012.1:0-28988 GCA_041690835.1 Vulcanimicrobiota bacterium
TCGTCGGCTTTGGGTTGATACGTAGCGGTCGACACCGTTCATTCTCCAGACTTCTGCGTATGTATGGTGTTAGGTTCGCAAAAGAGAGGCCGCGAAGCCTCTCTTTCACCGTTTTAGAGCGGCTAGGAGCTCTACGCGCGGGCGGCTTCGGCTTCCGCCAGGGTCGGCTCGGCTGCTTCTTCGTAAGCCGGCGCTTCGGCGTAGGCGGCGTCCGTATCGTAGGACGACTCGCTCTCGGTCCGGCCCTCGATGATGGCGTTGGCGATCTTGCCGACCATCAGTTTGACCGCCCGGATGGCGTCGTCGTTACCCGGGATCGGGTAGGCGATCTCGTCCGGATCGCAGTTCGTGTCGATGACCGCGATGATCGGGATGTTCAGCTTCTTGGCTTCGAGCACGGCGATGCGCTCTTTCTTCGGATCGACGATGAAGATCGCGTCCGGAAGACGATGCATGTCCTTGATGCCGCCGAGGAAGCGCTCGAGCTTGCCCAACTGGTCCTGAAGCTTCGAGACTTCTTTCTTGGGAAGGCGGTCGAAATCGCCTTGCGCCTTCATGTTCTCGAGTTCGCGCAGACGCGCGATGCGCTTCTGGATGGTCGCGAAGTTGGTGAGCGTGCCGCCCAACCAGCGCTGGTTCACGAAATACGTGCCCGCGCGTTCGGCTTCTTCTTTGACGACTTCTTGCGCCTGCTTCTTGGTGCCGACGAACAGGATGACCTTACCGGCGCGCGACATCTGCTTGATCACTTCGTACGTCAAGCGCATCTTCTGCACGGTCTGGGCGAGGTCGATGATGTAGATGCCGTTACGCTCTTGGAAGATGTACGGCTTCATTTTCGGATTCCACCGGCGGGTCTGGTGGCCGAAGTGCACGCCTGCTTCGAGCAGCTCGCGCATCGTGATAACGGACATGGGATAAGGACCTTTCTGCTGGCCCGGGTCGCGATGCCCTCGTGGCGATGCGGCCGGTTCGGACCATAGCATCCCGCCTCATGCGAGATGTAGTGAACAACCGCGCGAGTATATCACGGGCGGGTCTTTGGGTCTACCACGGAAGGCGTGAGGCGCCTGGGGACGGTAGGTTGCTGGCGATGAAGAATGCCGTGGCCTGCCTGGCCCTTGCCTCCCTGTTCGCCCTGGTCGCCTGCGGGGGCTCGAGCACCTCCGGCGGGGCCGCCGGTTCCCCCGGCGCCGCCCCGACCGTTCAAGCCTCCGCCGCGGCCGGCACGCCCGACTCCTCGGCGGCCGCCGCGAGCCAGGCGCCGGGCGGCACGGATACCCCGGAACCGACGCCCACGCCCAATGCCAACCTGCTCTCGTACCAAAACGGGGCGCGGGTGGTCAGCTATCCGGCCCAGATGAGTTCCGACCCCGACGAAGTCGCGATCGGGAGCATCAGCCTGCCGGACGGTGCGACCGGCCCGTTCGTCTTCATCTACGAGCTCCCGACGACCGAGCATATCGACAGCTTCACGCCCAGCTTCGACGCGCTCGATACCAGCCCCAAGCGCACGGCTACGATCGCGGTCTCGACCACCAGCGCCACCGACGGTTTTCACGACGTCGGCAGCGCCGGGCCGAGCGATGCCGAGAGCGCCCCGGTGATCAAGGCCGGGGTCGACGCGCGCTGGGTCCGCATCACCTGGAACTCGCCGGACGCGCGCAAGTGGGAAGGCATCTCCGCCGCCGGAACGATGCCCGGACCGCGGGCCGGCTCGAACGTTTCGAGGTACTTCGTCGAGCACGACCACCCGTATAAGGCGGGCGCCGACGACGGCGCCGACACGAGCGACGACCCGTATCGGGTCCGCGCAACCGTCGTCGGTGACGGCATGACCTTGGTGCACTGCTATGTCGACAAGGGCGGCGCCACGTCGACCGGCACGATCGAAAACGGTCGCGTCTACACCTTCACCTACGACAATAATCCCGGCCGTCTCGTCATCAACGACGAAGGCACCCAGATGGTCGGGACCTACGCATCCGGCCCGCTGCACTACATGGTCTCGCACGAGGATCCGAAGTTCTGCGACGCGGGGCCGCCGGTCGGGCACGGCTCCAATCGCCTCGTCGTCCTCGACACCACTGGCCAGAGCGATCCATATCCGATGGGCGATGACTGGACGAAGCAAGCCGCGCCCTACACGTTCGTCCGGATGCCGGGCGGCCTGGTAACGCCGGCCGACCTTGCCAACGCCAACATGGTCATCCTCAACGGCATCTGCGATTCATCGGCCTACCTCTCGCCCGCCCAGGGCAAGATGCTGAACGACTTCGTGGCGGCCGGGCACAAGCTCGCGATCTACAACGCCGATATGTGCGGCGGCGAGACGAGGTATCCGTTCCTTCCCTACGAGTTCGTCACGTCGAATCCGGGCGCGGGCGGCGCCCACGGCGATCGCTTGATCGAAGTCGAGAGCGACGATCTCGGCTCGCTCGACAAGACCGATACCAAGCGCTACCTGAACGCCGGCGCCTATGCCGCCGAGTTGGCGAACCAGATCGGTGACGCCAATACGGTCACGACCAAGGACGAGCATTGGTGCGGGCACCTCTTCGGCACGAACGCCAAACATGTCAACGGCTTCATGCAGATGTACGCGCCGTACGGCAAGGGCGTCTTCATCTTCGGCGGCTTCGATCTGGACGACAACGGCCTGCCCGAATATCAGAAGATGCGCGACCTCGAGCTCGGTATGACGATGCCGGCCGATCTGCCGTGCACGGTCAAGGTCTCGCTGGCCTTCGTGCTGCAGCCCGATCGCGAAGGTTCGTTCACCGCAGGCAAAACGCAGTCGCTTCCGTTCGATATGGAAGTCCTCGCGAACCAAGGGTGGAAGGGCCACATCGACGTCACCACCCAAGGTGACTTTCCGACCGTGGTGACGCCGTCGTCGTTCGACATCGACGGCACGACGCAGCCGCTGCACCTCGCGGTGAACGTCCCGGCGAGCACCAAGGCGGGCACCTATGCGGTCACCGTGAATGCGAGCGATGCGACCGGGCATACCTCGCAAGCCGTCATCCAGTTCAACGGCGAAGCGCCGCTCAAGGCGATCCCGAAGAAGCAGAAACGTATCCGCCTCTACGGGATCCACTTCGACTACAACAGCGCCAAGATCCAGCCCCGCTCGGAGCCGGTGATCAAAGAGATCGCGGATCTGATGAAGGGCGATAGGACGCTGCGCTTCCAGGTCGAGGGCCACACCGACTCCGACGGCGGCGGCCCGTACAACTTGAAGCTCTCGCAGGCGCGCGCGCAATCGGTGGTGGCGGACCTGATCCACCGATATCACATCGCGGCCTCGCGACTCATGCCGAAGGGCTTCGGCCTCACCAAACCCGTCGCATCGAACAACACGGCGGGCGGTAAAGCGCTCAACCGTCGCGTCGAACTGTTGCGCCTGTGAAGAAAGAACGAGTGACGATGAAGCGTCTCTATGCCGCGCTCCTGATCGGCGCGCAGCTCGCGCTCTCCGCATGCTCGGGGAGCGGCACGGACGCCACCGTCTCGGCGATGTTGACGTCTGCGCCGTGTCCGGCAGCGGACAATCCGGATCCGCTCGCAGGCATCGAAGGCTGGGCACCGGGTGCGGGCCAAGCCTCGAAGATGGCGGATAGTTCCACCCAGAACGTCGGCGGTATGGGTGCGGCGATGGGCGGCGAAGCTCCGCCGACCGCGACGCCTTCGCCCTCCGCGACCGGCGATTGCAAGTCGTTCACGCCCTGGATGAACGACAAGTTCACCCGGCTCGCGGCGCTGCGAAAGCAGCTCCCGACCACCACCTTTGACGTCGCCGCAGCCGCGGCGACCTTCACATCGCCGGACGCCGCGTTCGCGTTCGTCCGCGATCACATCCGCACGGAAGCCTACGCCGGCGCGATGCGTGGGGCGCGCGGCACGCTGATGGGCAAGGCCGGTTCGCCTGCCGACAAGGCGCAACTGCTCCACGATCTACTCGCCGCGCAGCACGTCACTTCGCGCTACGTCCACACCACCCTCACCCCAGCCGACGCTGCAAAACTGGCGGCTGCCGCAGTAGCTGCGCCGACGATCGCACGCACGATCGGCCTACCGATCGCAAAGGACGCCTTGAGCGCCGGCATCGGCGTCGCATCCAGCCAGGCTGCGACCGCGCGCACGATGCTTGCGAGCAAGGGACTTCAGCTCGGGAGCGGCGATCCGATCCCGGCCCTCGCCGCGAACCTCGGCGATCATTGGTGGCTCCAAGCCCAGATCGATGGCGCCTGGGTCGATCTCGATCCGTCCGCGACCGATGCGAAGCGTGGCACGCATGCGGGTGGCGCTCCCGCCGGAGATCCGGTCGAAGCGCTACCGGATGCCATCCAGCAACGGATCGCGGTGCGCATCGTCGCGCAGACCGAGAGCGACGCGAGCACCACGATCGCCCAAGCGGAGTCAACCACGGCGGATGCGGTCGAAGCTCCGATCATCGTCGCGATGAACGGCGATGCCGGCAGCGATGCCGACGCCATCCGCGCACAGACGTCGTTCGTTCCCTCGGTGACGATCGGGTCGACGGGCGGCAACGGCGACGCGTACGCTCCCGACACGAACGGCTCGCGCATGCTCGCGCTCTACCTCGAGGTCGAGACGGACGCTCCCGGCGCGAAACCCGTGGTCCATCGCCATACCATCGTCGACCGGCGCGGCTCGGACGGCAAGACGTTCGACCCGGCCTGGACACCGGTCGCGACCGCCTTCGCCCTGACGTTCGCCTACGGCGGCCTCGAATCGACCGGTAACGGCGATGCCAACTACGACGCCGGCGTGAACACCGACGCGCTCTTGCGGGGCGCGCTCGCGGCCGACTATGCGGCGCTGCACCCGGGCGACCCGAGCTTCCCGAACGAGGCCTACTCGCCGTATCCGTACGAGGCGCATCGCTTCTTCCAATACGATCAGAGCATCCGGCTCGCGCTGCAACAACAGAACCCGGCGCTCTCATGGACGTACGCGCGGCCGATGGTCGCGTTCTTGCGTCACGCCTATAGCCAGCGAAAGGACGGACTGCACTACATCCAGCTCTTCGACATCGTCGACAACTCGCTGGTCGCAACCGCTGCGGGCAAGGTCGCGGCGACCGAGAACGTCGAGCGCGGTCTGATGGATACGAGCGTCGAGGGGACGTTGCTGACGGGGCCGGGGACGCACCTCGACACGTCGAGCGTCTTCGCCGCGGCGAAGAACGCGGGGGTTGCGACCGTCGTACTCCCGCAGGGCGACGGCACTACCCGTCTCGCGCCGGCATCACCGGTGACGATCGACGGAGCGACGGCGTACGGGTGGCTCGAGATCGACCCGGCGAGCGGGAACGCCGTCGGACGGATGAGTTCCGGCGCCGGCCAAGCCGCGACCGAGCAGGCTATCCTCGAGAAGTACGTCGGAAAATACAGCGATATCAAGGGGCTCGCGCGCTGTCTGAACTGCTATTTCTCCGCCGGCGCCGGAGAAATGGCCGGCGATGCAGGCGCGCACATGAAGTTCAGTGCGTGCGTCGTCGACGCGATCTGTCAGTACTTCGTCGACAAGACGTTCGATTGGATCGGCGAATACGGATTCGAGACCGGCGATACGATCTCGAGCTTGATCACCGGGCCGTATGCCGACCTCTTCGGCGAAATCGTCAAGGGCGGTCCGACCGGTGCCGTATGCGGTGGGCTCGGGAGCCCGACCAATCCGTACTCGCGTCAGATCATCGGATGACGCGTTCAGCTCACCACACATCTGAAAGGAACCATGTGAAACCCACCGCCGTTCTCGCCCTCGCGACCCTGGTCGCCCTGACCGCCTGCTCGTCCGGCTCTTCGTCATCGACGGCGACCGACGCATCCGCAAGCTCCGCTCCGGCGGCTGCGGCCACGACCGCCGCGGCGACCGGCGGTACGACCGATGCGTGTGCGCTCGTGACGCAGGCCGAAGCCTCGACCGCGCTCGGCTCGACGGCCCAGGCCGGCATCGCCAAGACCGACCGCGATGGGTACGGATCGTGCCGCTACTACGATGCGACCAAGACCAAGAACGTCTTCGTCCAGTTCGTCGATCCGAAGCTGGCCGATGCGATGGCCGCGATGGGTGGCAAAGAGGTCGCCGGAGTCGGCGACCGGAGCACCTGGCTGACGGGCTCGATCTTCGTTCAGAAGAGCGGCAAAGCGGCCCAAGTCGGCCTCTATCTCAGCGCCGCCAGCCTGAAGGCGATGGACCCGGGCGAGGCCGACCTGGCCAAGATCGTAGCCGGGCGGATGTAGGCCCGCCCTCCTAAGGGGTTCGCCGGGGGCCGCCGAAGAGCCAGTCGATGCGTTGGCTCATTACCGGCGGCCTCGGTTTTATCGGCTCGAACTTCGTGCGGCTCTCGCTGCGCGAGCGCCCCGATCTCGAGATCGTCAACCTGGATGCGATGACCTATGCCGGCAATCCGGCCAATCTGCGCGATGTCGAAGCGGACCCGCGTTACCGTTTCGTCAAGGGCGACATCTGCGACCCCGACGCCGTTCGCGAAGCGATCGGCGACGGCGCGGATGCGATCGTCAATTTCGCCGCCGAGACGCACGTGGATCGTTCGATCCTGGCGCCCGAAGCGTTTCTGAAGACCGATATCCTCGGCACCCACGTGCTGCTCGAAGCCGTGCGCGAACACGAGATCCCGCGCTATCTGCAGGTCTCGACCGACGAGGTCTACGGCGACGTCTCCGAGGGCGAGTCGCGCGAAGACGATCCGCTCAAGCCGCGTAGCCCGTACAGCGCGAGCAAGGCGGGCGGCGACCTGCAAGTGCTGGCGTACTGGAACACGTATAAGACGCCGGTCCTGATCACGCGCGGGAGCAACACCTACGGACCGTATCAGTATCCGGAAAAGTTGATCCCGCTCTTCGTCACCAACCTGCTCGACGACGAAGCCGTACCTGTCTACGGCGACGGCAAGCAGATCCGCGATTGGCTGCACGTCGACGATCACGCGCGCGGGATCGCGCACGTGCTCGCGCACGGCGAACTCGGGCAGATCTACAACATCGGCGGCGGCAACCCACGCACCAACCTCGAGATCACCGAACGCCTGCTCAAAGGCTGCGGTCGCTCGAAACAGACCCACGTCCGGCACGTCACCGATCGCCCCGGCCACGATCGTCGCTACGCCGTCGACACCGCCAAGGCGGCCGCGATCGGCTGGCGACCGCAGGTCGAGTTCGAAGCCGGCCTCCAGGCGACGATCGACTGGTATCGCGAGAACGAGGCCTGGTGGCGTCCGCTCAAGTCCGGTGAGTTCCGCGACTACTACACTCGCCAATACGCTGGGAGATAGGTTCTTGAAGGGCGTGATTCTCGCAGGTGGTCTCGGATCGCGGCTTCGGCCGCTGACCAAGGTCACCAACAAACATCTGCTACCGATCTACGACAAGCCGATGATCTACTATCCGATCGAGACGCTGGTCCAAGCCGGCATCCGCGACATCATGATCGTCACCGGCGGGAACTCGGCCGGTGATTTTCTGCGTCTGCTCGGTAACGGCAGCGACTTCGGCCTCAAGGATATCTACTACACCTACCAGGAAGGCGAAGGCGGCATCGCCGACGCCCTCAAGCTCTGCGAACACTTCGCCGAGGGCTCCAGCATCGCCGTCATCCTCGGCGACAACATCCTCCAGGACGACATCTCGCCGTACGTCCGTGCCTTCGAGGCGCAGAAGTCCGGCGCGCGCATCTTGCTCAAGCACGTCGAGGATCCGGAGCGCTTCGGCGTCCCCGAACTCGACGGCGACCGGATCGTCCGGATCGAGGAGAAGCCCGCGAATCCCAAGAGCGACTACGCGGTCACCGGCATCTACATGTACGACTCGCGCGTGTTCGACTTCTGTCGCGATCTCAAGCCTTCGAGCCGCGGAGAACTCGAGATCACCGACGTCAACAACGCCTACATCGATGCGGGCGACATGTACTACGACGTGCTGGACGGCTGGTGGACCGACGCAGGCCAGTTCGAATCGCTCTATCGTGCGACCCAACTGGTCGCGCGCGAACGCGGAATCCCGGCCGAAGCGTAAGTCCACGTGAGGTTCGCGCCCACATCGCTCTCCGGAGTCTACACGGTCGACCTCGAACCTGTCGTCGACGAGCGCGGGACGTTCGCGCGGTCGTTCGACGCGACGATCTACGCCGAAGCCGGTCTGCAGGCGTCGTTCGCGCAGGCGGCGCGTGCCACCAACATCCGCGCGGGCACGTTGCGCGGCCTCCACTTCCAAGCAGCGCCGCTGGGCGAGATCAAGATCGTACGGTGCACGCACGGATCCGCCTTCGACGTGCTCGTCGACGCGCGTCGGGATTCGTCGACCTACGGGCGATGGCAGGCCTTCGAATTGGACGCCGCACGCGCCGAGGCGCTCTACGTTCCGGCCGGGATCGCCCACGGCTACCAGACGCGCGCCGACGACACCGTCCTCGAATACCTGATCTCGGCTCCATACGACGCGAGCCTGCAACGGGGCTTTCTTTGGAACAGCCCCGCGCTTGCGATACCCTGGCCGACCGTCCCGTCGGTCGTCTCTGCGCGCGATGCCGCGCTCGAACCGTTCGTCCGGTGAGCGAGCACTGGCTCGTTACCGGAGGGAGCGGCTTTCTCGGAAGCCGGTTCGTGGCGCGCCAGCGCGCGAGCGGTCAACGGGTGACGATCGCGAGCCGAAGCGCCGCCGGAGCGGATGCGATTCGCGCCGACCTGCTCGACGACGCCGGGATCGACGACGCGCTCGCCGGCGCGCGACCGACGCACCTCGCGCTCTTCGCGTGGACCACCGAGCATCGGAAGTTCTGGAACGACCCGGCCAACGTCGCGTGGCAGGCGGCGAGCCAGCGACTCGTCGACCGTTTTCTCGAACGCGGCGGCGAAGCGGTCCTCGGCGTCGGGAGTTGCGCGGAGTACGCATGGACGGGCGACATTCTCGGCGAGCTCGCACCGCTCGCAGCGGCGACGCCCTACGGTGCGGCGAAGGCCGCCCTCTCCGCAAGCGTCGAGCGCAGTTGTGCGGCTGCCCGCGCACGTAGCGCGTGGGCACGCATCTTCTTCGTCTACGGTCCCGGCGAAGGTGACGACAAGCTCGCCAGCGCGCTGGTCCGTGCATCCGAGAATGGTGAGACGTTCGCCGCGACGGAACCGGATCGCCGGCTCGACCTGATCTACGTCGACGACGTCGCCGACGCGCTCGCAATGCTCGCTCGCTCCGGTGCCGGCGCCTACAACATCGGCAGCGGCGTCGGGACCAGCGTGCGGGATCTGGCCGTGCGGGCCGGCGTCGAACTCGGTGCGACGGCCGCACCGGCGCAGGCACAACCGAACGTCGTCGCCGACATCGCGAGGCTCCGCGCGCTCGGATGGGGGCCGGCGACCTCGCTCGACGCCGGCCTGAATGCCGTCCGCGTATCGGCGATCGCGCGATGACGAAGAACTGCCCGGTCTGCACGTCATCCGATCTGCTCGAAGTGTTCGCACGCGATCGCGTCCCGGTGAATCAGAACATCGTCTTCGACGACGCCGCCCAAGCCGCCGGCATCGCGATGCGCGACATCCGCCTGCTCCATTGCGGCGTCTGCGACTTCGTCTTCAACGGGGCCTTCGATCCCGACGCGGTCGCATACGACGAGCGCTACGACAACGCACAGCTCGAGTCGCCGGCCTACGCCACCTATATCGACGGGCTGGTCGCCTACATGCTCGACGATCGCGCGCTCCGCGATGCGCGCGTGATCGAGGTCGGCTGCGGCAAGGGCGAGTTTCTGCACCGGCTGGTCGGTGCGGCGGGTAGTCGCGTGCGCGGACGCGGCTTCGATCCGAGCTACACCGGCCCGGAGAGCGCTTTCGACGGTCGCTGGATGGTCGAGCAACGTTACTTCGCGCCCGGCATCGAACACTTCGAGACCGACGCGATCCTGTGCCGGCACGTGATCGAACATCTGCCCGACCCGCGTACCTTCGTGCGCTCGATCGTCGAGGCGGCCGCGGGTTCGCCGGCGGCGCGCTACTTCTTCGAGACGCCGAGCGTCGAATGGATCCTCGACGAACACGCTTTCTGGGATGTCTTCTACGAGCACTGCAACTATTGGGGCGAACGCTCCCTGCGACGCGTCTACGAGGAGGCCGGCCTCCAGGTCGACGGACTCCGCCGTATCTGGCGCGATCAGTTCCTCTGGATCGAGGGGCGCCGCACCGGCGATGTTCGAGCTACGACCGGCGCCGCCGGATCCGACCTGCGCGATCGGCTGATCGCATTCGCACGCGCCGAAGCCGCCCAGCGCGCCCGGCTCCTCGCGGAGATGACGGCCGGAACCGGCAAGATCGCGCTCTGGGGCGCGGCGGCCAAGGGCGTGACGCTGGCCAATTTGCTCGACCCCGGCCGCACGCTGATCGACTGCCTGATCGACATCAACCCCAACAAGCAAGGCAAGCACGTGGCCGGCTCCGGCCACGCGATCGTCTCGCCGACGGCCGCCGTCGAACGGGACGTCGAACGGATCTACGTGATGAACCCCAACTATCTGCTCGAATGCGAGCGCATGCTAAGGTCGCTCGGCAGTTCCGCCGACCTTCGTAACGTCTGATTCGCGCACCAGGAGGACCGTAACGACCCTATGGCTATCTCGATCGATTCGAAGACCCGCCGCGTCACCCTCGACGACGGCCGCGACATCGCGTTCGATTCTCCCGAGGCCTTCGAGGTGCTCTCGGCGCTCTGGATGCGCTGCGCCTGGGAGACCAAGTACGTCTACACCTTCACCTGGTTCGGGCGCCCGATCATCCAGGTCCCCGACGATATGTTCCGGGTTCAAGAAGTGCTCTACCGCATGAAGCCCGACGTCGTGATCGAGACGGGTATCGCGCACGGCGGTTCGCTGGTCTACTACGCGAGCATCTTCGAGGCCATGAAGCACGGGCGTGTGATCGGCGTCGACATCGAAGTGCGGCCGCACAATCGCAAGGCTCTCGAAGAGCACGAACTGATCCACCGGATCGAGCTGATCGA
Organism: Vulcanimicrobiota bacterium; assembly: GCA_041690835.1. Lineage (GTDB taxonomy): Bacteria > Vulcanimicrobiota > Vulcanimicrobiia > Vulcanimicrobiales > Vulcanimicrobiaceae > JALYSX01. Next base: position 11,031 of record JBEPVY010000012.1, read on the forward strand.
AGCGGATGCGGTCGCGGACTCGACCGTCGCCAAGGTCCGGTCGCTCGTCAAGAAAGACGAGACCGCGATCGTCTTCCTCGACTCCAATCACTCGTACGCGCACGTCCGCGCGGAGCTGGAAGCCTACGCGCAGTTCGTCTCGATCGGCTCGTACATCGTCGCGACCGACGGCATCATGAAAGATGTCGCGGACTCGCCGCGCGCCGGCGCCGATTGGAAGCGCGACAATCCGTTCGAAGCCGCCAAGGATTTCCTCACCACGCATCCCGAGTTCGTCGAGGAGACGCCGAGCTGGCCCTTCGACGAGAGCGCCTCGCTCCGCACCGGCGTCACCCAATGGCCCGGCGCCTGGTTGAAGCGGATCCGCTAGAACACGCGTAGGTCGGGGACGAAGGTGACGAACTTGCCGCCCCAAGCGCGGATGCCGGCGAGTTGTTCGGCGACCTCGCCGCGGATGTTCCAGGGGAGGATGACGACGTAGTCGGGGCGGTCCGCATCGATGCGCTCGGGCGCCGCGATCGGGATCCGCGAACCGGGCATCAGCTTCCCTTGTTTGTACGCGTTGCGGTCCGCGACGAAGTCGATCAGATCGCGACCGATGCCGCACGTGTTCATGAACGTGTTGCCCTTGGCGGCCGCGCCGTACGCCGCGACCTTCTTCCCGTCGCGCGCCGCATCGAGCAAGAACCGCACCGAGGCATTCCCGATCGCGCGGACCCGCTCCGCGAAGCCGCCGTACCCGGCAAGGTCGTTCAGGCCGGCGGCGCGCTCGGCTGCGCGGATCCCGCCGACCGCGGGCGTCACGGCATGGGCACCGGTGTGGCCGAACCAGACGCGCAGGGAGCCACCGTGCGTCGCCAACTCGTCGACGTCCCAGACTTCGAGACCGTGCTCGCGTAGCACCGGTTCCAGCGCGACCAGCGAGATGTAGGAGTAGTGCTCCTGATAGATCGTATCGAACTGCGCGCTTTCGATCATCCGCATCAGATGCGGAAACTCGAACGAGCCCGCGCCGTCGGGCGCGAGGAGCCGCGCGAAGCCCTCGATGAAATCGTGCAGGTCGGGCACGTGTGCGAGGACGTTGTTCGCCGCCATCAGATCCGCGGCACCGAACTCCGCGCGGACGCGCGCCCCCGTCTCCGCACCGAAAAACGCCACCTCGGTCGGTACGCCCTTGACGATCGCGGCTTCCGCCACATCGCCACTAGGATCGATGCCGAGCACCGGGATTCCCCGTTCCACGAAGTACTGCAACAGATAGCCGTCGTTGCTCGCGACCTCGACGACGCGCGACGATGCGGTCAGCCCGAAGCGCGCGATCGCCGACTCGGCGTATGCTCGGCTGTGGGCCAGCCACGAATCCGAATACGACGAGAAGTACGCGTAGCCGTCGTTGAAGATCTCCTCGCGCGTCTCGAAGGCAGGGACCTGCACGAGTAGGCACGCGCCGCAGACGAAGACGTGTAGCGGATAGTATGTCTGGGATTCGAGCGCGCGGGCCGGATCGACGTAGGCGTTCGAGAGCGGCTGCATCCCCAGGTCGACGAACGTGACCGAGAGCGGCGCTGCACAGCCGCGACACGCAAGCGCGTTCATGCGGGCGGCTCCTCATACGTGACGATCTGGCTGTGCGTCAGGCCGGCGACGTCGCCGCCCTGGTAATAGCTACGATACCAACGTGCCGTCCAGTCGATCGCATCGGCCAACCGCAGGCGCGAATGCCAACCCAACTGCGTCTGCGCGGCCGTCGAGTCGAGCGTCAGCGTCGCCGCTTCGACGAACTCGGCCGGGGCTTCCGCAAACATCGAGGGCGCTCCGAATGCGGCGCATGCCCGATCGACGACGTCGCGAACCGAAGCCACGTCCCGAGGGTCGGGCCCGAAGTTCCAACCGCGCGCGACCGCGTCGCCGTCGCCCGCGAGCATCCGCTCGCCGAGACGGACGTAGCCGTCGATCGCATCCAGCACGTGTTGCCACGGCCGGACCGCGTCCGGATAGCGGATCGCGAGCGCGCGGTTTTCGAACGCCGATCGCACGACGTCCGGGAAGAGCCGCTCCTCGGCCCAATCGCCGCCGCCGATCACGTTGCCGGCCCGGGCGGTCGCGACCGCGACCCCGCGCTCGCGCAGAAACGCATCCCGATATGACGCGGCCACAAGTTCCGTCGCCGCTTTGCTCGCGCTATACGGGTCGTAGCCGCCGAGCGCATCGCTTTCGACGTACGGATGGGCCCCACCGCGATGCGCGTAGATCTTATCGGTAGTGATGGCTACGATCCCGGCCAGTTGCGGACAGGCACGCGCCGACTCGAAGACGGCGACCGTTCCCATCACGTTCACTTCCCAGGTCGCGAGCGGTTCGCGGTACGAACGACGCACCAGCGGTTGGGCCGCGAGGTGGAACACGATATCCGGCTTGGCGCGATGCATCGCGCCCGCTAGCGCATCGCGATCGCGTAGGTCCGCGATGGTCGACGCGGCGAGGGCGCTCGCGACGCGCGCGGCCGCGAACATGTTCGGTTCTGTATCCGGCGCGAGCGCGTATCCGTAGACGCGCGCCCCGGCGCGGGCGAGACGGAGTGCGAGCCACGAACCTTTGAACCCGGTGTGGCCCGTCAAGAACACCCGCCGGCCGCTCCAGGGACTAGCGCTCACGCGTCTTCCAGGGCGCATCGCCCGATTGCCAGAGCGCTTCGAGTTGATTGCGATCGCGCAGCGTATCCATCGGCTGCCAGAAGCCGCGATGTTCGTAGGCGTGCAGATCGTCGGCCGCCGCGAGCGCCTCGAGCGGTTCGCGTTCGAAATGGGTCCCGTCGCCCTCGATATCGTCGAGGACCGAGGGCGCCAGCACGAAGTACCCGCCGTTGATCCAACCGCCGTCGCCCATCGGCTTCTCACGAAAGCTCCGGACCGCCGAGCCGGCCATGTCGAGCGCGCCGTAGCGTCCCGGCGGTTGCACGGCCGTCACGGTCGCACGTTTTCCGTGCGCGCGATGGAACGCCACCAGGCCGGCCAGATCGACGTCGCCCAGACCATCGCCGTAGGTGCACAGAAACGCTTCGTCGTCGCGCACGTACGAGGCGATCCGCTTGAGCCGCCCGCCCGTCATGGTGTCCGCGCCGGTATCGACCAAGGTCACCCGCCACGGCTCGACCGCCCGCTGATGCACTTCGATCTTGTCGTTGGCAAGATCGATGGTGACGTCCGAGTTGTGGATCAGGTAGTTCGCGAAATATTCTTTGATCATGTAGCCGCGGTAGCCGAGGCAGATGACGAACTCGGTGAAGCCGTACGAAGCGTAGTATTTCATCAGATGCCAGAGGATCGGCCGCCCGCCGATCTCGACCATCGGTTTCGGACGTACGGTCGTCTCTTCGGAGATGCGCGTACCGAGCCCGCCGGCCAGAATCACGACCTTCATGCCGTACCGTTCGCGCTCGAGCCGGTCAGTGCTTGCGCGAAAGCCAATACCTGCTCGGGTCGTCCGCCCGCCGCGACGCCAGCGTTGATGGTCGCCTGCAGCGTGCCGAAGAACGCCTCGCGGGCGGCGCCTTCCTCGGGCGTCCGTGCCGGATAGGCATTATAGAGGTCTTGCACCCGCTGGGCGTACTCGGTCCAGTGCGGGGAAGAACGGCGACCGAAGACGTGATGGCGCAGCAGCGGTGCCTCGAGACCCAGCACGCACGCGTCGATGTCGAGCGGTTTGACCGCCTGACTGCGAGTGGAACGCATCAGGAACTCCCAGTCCTCCAGTACTCCGTAACTCTCGTTGAAGTAGCCGGTGACCGCGAGGATGGAGCGGCGATGCGCGACGGCGTTGAGCGCGACGGCGTTCGATATCCGCCCCAGGACGCCCCCGCGAAGACCGTTCGTCGGCTCGGACTGCAGGAGCACGTCGCCGCCGGGCCCGAGAACGCCGAACCGGCTTCGTCCGACCGTGATCTGCACCGAAGGATCGGCGAACGCGGCTGCGACGGCGGCGAGATAGCCCGGCTCGTAGCGGTTGTCGTCGTCGAGATACGCCACGATCTCGCCGCGCACGCCGTGCAACGCGAGGTTGCGCACACCCGAAGGCCCTCGCGACCGGCGCAGGCGCGAGACGCGTACCCGATCCGCGAGCCCGAGGCGTTGGATGAATCCGCTCGGATCGTACGATCCGTCGCACGATACGATCGCTTCCCAGTTCGCATAGGTCTGCGCGCGCAGCGATCGGAGCGCGCGATCCAGTTCGCCCGACCGGCCTGCGAACGGGATGACCACGGAGATCAGAGCCTCGCCGCGATCCGAGGCGACGGTCCGGTCCGGCACCTGATCGATCGCGACGTGGGTCGCTTCGACCAGCGGGACCAGTTCGTTTGCAAGCGCGGCGAACTCGGCCGGAAACGGTACGGACATCTCGCGCACTTTGCCCTCGAGCATCCGCAGCAGCTCGATCTTGTAGCCGGCCAGGAGGTCGAAGTTCGCCGGCACGACGTACTGTCGGAGGATCGCACAGAAATCGCGCAACTGGTTGCCGGAGCCGACGAACTTCTTGACGCCGCTCCGGTTGTCGCCGTGCATCCGGATGATCGCTTCAGGCTTCGAGACGAACGCAAAGCGTTTGCCCGCCGCCGCCATACGGATGTCGAGCTCGTAGTCGAGCAGGATGTTCAGGCGCTCGTCGAGCTCGCCGAGCTCCTCGAAGAGCGCCCGCGGGAAGAGCATGGTCGGCATATACATGCAGTTGTCGCGCGTCAAGAGGTTCGCGAGCTCGTTGCGGTCTTGATAGTACTCGGCGCCGTCGTGCGACGGGTGGTCGAAATAGCCGCCGACGTTACCGTCGGTGTCGGCCATCGAGACCGAGAAATAGGCCATGTCGATCTCGGGATGGGCGCGATGGAAGTCGATCGCGTCCCGGACGGCGCACGGCAGCAACATGTCATCGGCCGAAAGGAACATCACGAACTCGCCGCGCGCCTCGCGGATGGCGAGATTGTGGTTGCGCCGCATCCCGACGTTCTCCGGATGTTCGACCACGCGCAAACGCTCGTCCCGGATGGCGTGAACGACGGCGACCGAGTCGTCGGTCGAAGCGTTGTCGAGCACGACCACGTCGAGATTGCGGTACGTCTGTGCCAACGCGCTCGCGACGGCATCGCCGACGGTGCGCGCGTAGTTATACGACGTGATCGCAATGGTGACGAGGGGGTCGGTCAAAGTCTTAGGCCTCCCGGACAAAGAGTTTATCGGTTCGGGTCAAACGTTCCCTTAGCATGCCCAGCTACTACCGATCCTTCGGGCTCGAGCGCGATCCGTTCATCGACACCGCCGACCCCTACTTTTATTGCGAGCTGGGCGCACTTCGCAAGGCGAAGGAGCGGATCGCCTCGGCGATCGGGGCATCCCGCGGGCTGACCGTCGTCCTGGGCGAGCCCGGAACGGGCAAGACCAGCCTCTCGGGGGCGATCGAACAGACGCTGCTCGCCGACGACAAAGTCGTTCTCGGCAAGATCCTCGACCCGAGCTTTGCGAGCGAGACCGAGTTCTTGATCGCCGTCGGTCGCGTCTTCGGTCTCGCGTTACCACCGCGCTCGAGCGCGGCGCTCAAGAACGCGCTCAAGAACTTCTTCTTCGAGACGGCCGTCCTCGAACACCGGACGTTGGTCCTGATGGTCGACGAAGCGCAGAACCTGAGCGATGCGAACCTCGAAGCGTTGCGGATGCTGCTGAACTATCACGTACCCCAGCGCAAGCTCCTCAATATTCTGCTCTTCGGTCAGAGCGAACTCGAGACGCGCATCGCCGACCGCGGCAACCTCGGCGACCGCGTCGACGGTTGGATCCGGCTCGACCGGCTGGACGAAGCGATGGCCGGTGCCGTACTCGACTACCGATTGGAGCGTGCCGGCCTCGCTCCGGGCACGCAGGTCTTCACGCCCGACGCGCGCGCCTTGCTGATCGACGCCTCCGCCGGAATCCCGCGCCGGCTCACGATGCTCGCGCATATCTCGATGGAAGAGGCGGCCGAACGCGTCTCGACGCTCGTCAACGTGGATCACGTCCGGGCGGCGCTGGCGGCGCGTGGAATCGACGAACGTCGCGTCGTCCGCGTCGGTCTCACGACCAAGCGCGACCGGAACGGCGCGCCGCGCTTCGAGTTCTTCCGCCGGCTCTTCGCCCGCCGCTAGCCATGCGCGAACCGGACTTCTACCTGAGCGCCGACATGCGCTTGATCGAACTGCAACGCACCGCCCTCGGGATGCCCACGCCGGACCGGCCCGACTGGGAGAATCGCGCGATCGCCGAAGGCCAGAACATCCCCGACGATCCGATCGAGGCGCCGACGGGCGCGACCTTGCACGTGATCGCGGCGGCCCTACCGGCCGAAGGCATCATTCCCGGCGCGATCGTGACCTTGACGCTCTCGGTCGCAAACGAAGGCGTCGCCCCGGCCAAGAACGTGCGCGTCGCGGTGCCGCTACCGGGCGGTGCCTCCTATCGGCCCGGCTCGTTCGTGCGCGACGGCGTGCCCGCGTTCGATGAGATCGCCGAACGCTTCTTCGGAGCCGGTCTGGATCTCGGCGACCTCGCGCCGAAATCTCGCGTCACGTTTCTCTGGAAGGTCGGCGCGCGGATCGGCACGCGACCACTGATCGTGGCCCCGCAAGTGCTCGCGGCAGATGCGGCCGTCATCGGCGGCGGGGCGCTCGCGATCTCGCGCAAAGAGATCTCGGCGGCCGCCGCGCTCGACGCCGCGATGCCGCCCACAGCGACGCTCGCGCCGGTCATCCCGGTGGACGTCGCCATCCCGGATCTACCGTTCTACGAACTCGACGATCGGGAGGCCGCCGAATACGCAGCGGCCGAGGCGCCGCCGACGGTCCCGATCGTGGCACCCGTTCCCGCTCCCGTCGCCGCGCCCGCGCCCGTCGCGCCGAAGACGCGCGAAGCGGTCGTACTGCTCGGGACGATCGACCGCCCCACGCTTTCGTTCTTCGAGAATACGTTTCGCGGTGCGAAGACGCCGACGATCCTGCAGCATTGCATCTTCGGCAGCGCGCTTGCGTGCACGCGGTCCTATCGCGACGGCGGCGATGCGGCCGGATTGGCCGCGCACTTCGACGCGCAATCCCAGATCCTGCATCGCATCGTGCTTCATGAGAAGCTCGGCAAGAAAGAACCGATCGGCGGCTACGCCGGAACGTTCCTGGCAAGGATCGGCGCGCTCGTGCCCGAGCCGTTGCTCGCACCCGGAATTTCCGGCGATACCACCCGGATCGTGCTCGAGGCGGAGGTCGGCGAACCGTCGATGGTCGTGCTGCGCTCGATCGAGGCCGAGAGCGCGCGTTGGGACTTCGTCAAAGCGCGACAACTGACGCTCGCGCTACAGGCGCAGCGGACGATCGGGAGCAAGGGAACGGCCGCACAACGCGCGTCGGCCGAGAACGCGCTCCGGGCCTACGCTCAGGCGGCGATGACCACTCTCCAGCGGCTCTTCGTGCGCATCCGATTGGATCACACCATCGCGGTGTTGCGTCAGACGGACTCCGAACTCGATCGCAAGGCCGTCGAGCTGCTCGAAGCGCTCGCGCCGCTGTTCGGGTAGGGCGTCCTTACTGCAGACGATCGAGCGAGGCGAGACGCGAGGGCGCGTTCTTCGCGCCGACGTTCTTGGCGAAGCGTCTGAGCTTCGCGATCTGCGCCAGCTTCTCGCCGACCTGTTCGTTATACGTCTTCAGACGCGCGACCTGATTCTCGCGGATCGCATAGATCCGCCGTGCGCGGTCGAAGATCGCGGCATCGAAGGCTTCGTCGCGGACGGGCGCGGCATCGTCCATCGCGTTCTGAAGTGCGTGGGTGACGCGCCGCGCGTCGGCCATCACCGCGGCGAACGCTTCCCAATCGTTGGAACCGAGCGCGCGCTCGGTCCGGGCGCACTCCTCTTCGAGAGCGGCGAGTTCGCGCTCGACGGCCAGCCGAAGACCGGCCGGATCAGCCGACTGCGGCAAACGAGGTGACCGGTGCGGCCGTCGCGGCCGCGGCGACTGCCGCACCCCGCTGCTGCGCCTTGAACTGCGCGATGGCGGTCTGCCAAGTCGCGCGGTAGTCCTTGAAATCGGGCAACAGGCGTTCGACTCGGGACGTGTCCTTCTGCATGTTCGCCATCACGAGTTCGTGGTGCCAGTACTCGTAGACTCGGAAGAGATTCTTGGCCAGGTCGCCGCCGATCTCCATGTTGAGCGATCCCATCAACAGACAGATCGCGCGCTGGGCGCGGAGCAGCGCCTTGTGGATGCCTTCGATATCGTTACGCTCGTACTGCAGTTTTTCGAGGGCCTGCTGCGACGAGAGGATCAGCGCATCGTAGATCTTCACGATCAGGTCCTCTTTCGAAGCCGTCGCGATCGAGGTCTCGAGATACTTCTGTTCCGCGGGCGAACGCATCATCGCTGCCGCCTAGCTCTTGAAGAAGCCGGCGAGCTGGGATTGGAGCGACTGATAGACCGCGAGCTGCCCTTCCGTCGCGGTGAACTGCGAGCGGAGGAGATCCGCCTGCGCGTTGGCCGAGTCGGTGATCTGCTGGATCTGTTGCTGGAGCGACGAGATGTGATCGTTGTTGGAGTTCTCGAAGCCCTGGATCGTCGATATCTTGGGGATCTCGCCGACAACGCCGTGCGCGATCAAGGTCGGTGCGCCGGTCACCGTCGTGAGATAGCCGCCGATCTTATACGCGAGTCCCGACGCCCCGCCCAACAAGTTCGAGACGGCGTTCGGGTTGGCGGCCAGCGCCGCTTGCAACTTGCCGAGGTCCAGCGCTTGAATCGTGCCGTCCGTACCCTGGAAGGTGGTCGTCTGGACCGGCTGGGTGCCGTTGCCGCTGGTGTCGCTCGTGCCGTTGTTCCCGGTCGTAAGCGCCGCGAACGAACTGCTGAGGTTGAGCCCGATCTGCGAGAGCGAATTGTAGGTGTGGTCCGAGCCGAGGAAGCCCGAGACCAGGTTCGTCAGCTCGTTCTTGATCGAATCGACGTCTGCATTATTGAACAGGACGCCGCCGCCGATCGACGTGACCGCGCTGTTGAGCAGGCCGCCTTGGCCGACCGCCGGTACGACCGGAGGCTGGGTCGCGATGTTGATCTCGTTGATGGCGGTATTGTATGCCGACGTGAATGTGTTGATCGCGCTCACGAGGCCGCTCGTATCCTGCGCGACGTTCACCGTGAAAGCCGCGTTCGTATCGCTCACGATGTTGAGCGATATCCCCGGGATCGCGGTCGTGACGGCGTTCGAGTTGGAGTAATAGGTCTGCACCGCGCCGCTCGGCCCTTGGACCACCACTTTGGCCTGGGTACCGACGGTGCTGGTCGCGCCGGACGCGGTCGTAAGGCCGACGGCGCTCAAGAAGTTCGACGAGTCGCCGGCCGCGCCGATGACGATCGACTGCGGGCCGGTCGCCTTGTTGGTGAGCGTGATCGCGTTGGTCGACGCGTCGTAGGATGCGATGACGCCGGCGGTGCTCGCGTTGATGCGCGTCAGCACCGAAGCGATGTTGTCTTGGGTCGGATCGATCTTGATCGAGACGCCATTGATGGTGAACTGACCGCCGGTCACCGCCGTCGTCAGATTGCCGGCGTTCGTGCTGTTGAGGCCGGCCGACTGATTGAGACCGCCGACGCCCGACGTCGCGACGACGTCGTAGGTCGGTCCGCTGTTGTCGATCTGGGCTTGATCGAGTTTGAGCACCTGGACCAGGTTGCCCCGGTCGGCGGCGGATCCGATCGTGATCGGCTGGCTACCGCTGATGGCGATCGTGTCGCTCGCGCCCTGATACCCGATCGTGAACGACGCGTCTGCAGAGGCGCGCACGGCCGTCTGGATGTTGCCGAGGATGGTGGTGAGCGACTGCGAGCTCACGTCGTAGTTGACGGTCACGCCGTCGATCGTGATCTTGCCCTGTCCCGAGGTCCCGTTGGTCGGCGTCACCGCCGCGAACGAGGCCGCGAGCGGCACCGCATCCGAGGCCTGCCCGGCGTACGTCCCCGCCGTGATGGTATCGCGCACCGTGTGCGCCACGCCCGCGGCGCTCTGCACCTGGGTCGAGGTCGCGACCTTGGTGGACTGGACGACGTACGTCCCCGGCGTCGCGGTCTTGCCCGTGATGCCGGTCGTGATGGCCGCGTTCGTGTTGCCGCTCACGGCCGAAAACGTGTTGAAGAGCGACGCGTCGGAGAGCGCTTCGAGCGAACCTTGCACCGATGCCAGCAACGAGTTGATGTTGATCAACTCGGCGTTTCCGGCGTTGAGCGTCGCGATCTGCGCGTTGAGCTGCGCGTTCGGCGCGAGCGTCATCGACGTCAGCTTGGTGATGATCGAGTTGTAGTCGATCCCCGAAGCGATGCCGGGAAACGAGACCGGAGGGACGTTATTGCCGGGTACGATGCTCGACATGGATCAGGCGTTCTGATCCAGCGTGACGCCTTGTTCCGCGTCGAAGAACGACGACAGGTGCGCGAGCAGATCCGGAGGGAACTGCGCGATCTCTTGGCCGGTCGCGGGATCGGTGAAGACCGTCAATATCTCGTGGTTGTGGATCTTATACGACACGCTGAGCGCCGCCGCTTTCGGGTCGCCGCCGTCGCCGTACAATTTCGCGATCGCCGCCGAGATGCCGGCCGTCTTCTTCGCGGGTTCGCCCAATACGCGTTGCGATGCGTCGCTCGCAGCGGGTGCCGCTGCGGGTGCGGTACTCGAAACGGGAGCCGGTGCTGCCCCTGCGGCGGTTCCAGCTCCGGTCGTACCGACCAGTGCTTGAACGTCCATGTTCGTGCCTCCAGTTAATCCTAGGAACTCTCTTCTTATGGTCGGCAGATTCGGGGTGGCAGTTTAGCCGCCCGAGGCCCCTGGCCGTAAGGATTGTGCCCGCGCATAGGCGGTCACCACGCTCGTGAGTGCCATGATCGGGTCACAGTAAGCGGCCACCCGGGCGGCACACGCCGCGGCCTCGCTCCGGCCGGCACCGGCCCAGGCCCCCTGGAGAGCCTGAACGATCGAGCGACCCGAGGCCCGGTCTGCCGCCCAGACGCCCGGGCGGATCAGCTCTACCGCGTAGTGCGAATGTGCGAGCACCAGGCTCGCGCCGGCGAGGGCCGCCGACGCGACCCGCGCCATGCCGCGATCCTCCCAGCCGACGTCGGCATAGACTCGGGCTCGACGGTAGAGCGCCGCGATGGCCTCGGCCGAGGCGGTCGGGAGCAGCGTGACCCGCGCGTCGCAAAGCTCGCGGAGCAACCCGGCATAGCTGGTATCCACGATCGGACCCGCGATCACGAGGGGTACATTCGCCTCCATCGCGGCCCGTGCCAGTGCCAGGAGATTGGACCGCGGAGCGACAGGCGAATGCGCCAGTACGAACTCGCCGGAGCCGATCAATGCGCCCAACCCCGCTGGAGCCTCGCCCTCGGTCAGGCACGGGCCGGCCGGTGCCACGATTCCGGTAAAGCCGAACTTCTCGCGGATGAAACGCTCTTCGGCTGCGCCCGAGACCAGTAGCGCATCGCAGACCGCCAGGCCGCCGGCGACCGCTTCGGTGTACCCCTTGAACGGGACTTGGCCCTTCGGGTTCAGGTTTTCGGCTTCGAGGGCCCGGCGTTCGATCGCGGCCAAGTGGATGGCGACCTCATCATCGAGCGTGACGAGGTGGATCCCCGCGCTGATCCCCGCGCCCCAGACGCCTTCGCGCTCGATGTCGTCAAGGTGGGCGGTCGCGACGATCGGCAGACCGGCCGCGCGAGCGCGCACCAGGACCTCGCCGAGATCCGCGATCGCGGTCAGCGTGAACGCGTGCATCAAGTCGTAGCCGGAGAGATCTCCGATGCTCGATGCCGGCAAGAGGTCGACCTCGAAACCCTCGGCGCGCAGTCGAGCGGCCAGAGCCGATGCATCGTCGGTGTCGGCATCCGGCGCGCGGAGCGCGTCGTTGCGCAACGCGAACAGCAGCCGGCCACCGGAACCGCCAACCGCCGGCGGGGTCGGGCCACCGATCCGTCGTCGGAGCTCGGGTTCGGGGGCGACTACGGAGAAGGCGTCGACCTTCTCCGAATCTTCGGGATCGAACGAGAACAGCACGTCCACCGGAATCGGGCGCGCGATCGGAATCGCTCCGTCGACGTCGTCGTGGAGGGTCACCCGGGCGGCGGCCCGCGGTAGCTCGGCGTCGCGCGCCCCGATCGCGACGGCGAACGAGCCGGCGGTCGATGCGGCGCCGAAGCGATCGGCGAACCACGCTCGAGCGAATGCATCGAGATCCGGCGTTCCGAAGGAGGCCGTCACTTCGGTCGCGCTCCCGGCCAGGATCGCCGCGCCGCTCGCGCCGGCCGGATCGTCGACGATCGCGACCCGGCCGCCGCGCGCAAGACGCTGGGCGTAGATGTACGGCGCCGCTGCCTGCGCGACGCGCGCGTACGGCGCGGCACCGAGAAATCCATAGCTGCGTGCACGTTGGAAGAGCTGCGCGCGCGCCGCGTCGTACGTGCGGACGAGCTCGTCGTTGAGCCGGCGGCCGAGGAAATGCGCGAGGATCCACGGGAGCACTTTCGACTCGATCGCGTCGGTCGTCGCGTCGTCGAGCGCCTCGCCCGCACCGAGCGGCCAGACGAACGGCGACCGCTCCGGCTCGGCCAGCATCGACCCCTCGACCTGGACGAACGGCACGACCGCGATCTCGCCGTCGCGGACGAACGTGAGGTCGACGACGCCGAAGCCGGTAGACTGACGCATCATCGGTTCGATGCGGGCCGCGACCAGCGTATCCGCTGCGACGATCCGGCGGAGACGTTTCGGGTCGGTCCAGAGGTCGAAGAGCCGATAGGATCGATGCACTCTCATCGCTTCTTCTCCCCGGCGTACGCGCGTCGCAGCGCGCTCGGGCTCTGTTCGGAAGGCTGTGGATAGGCCGCCAGCTCGCCGCTCGAGCCGATCGCGATCCGCGTGCCTGCGGGGAGTCCGGCGAGCCAGACCGCGACGTCGATCTCATCCGAGACGACGACGTCGGGCGAGGCCGCCTCGGTCAGGCCCTGTTTCTCGAACGCGCGTCGGATACGTTCGCCAAGCGTGGTCGCGTCGGATCCGTCGAGCGCGGCGATCGCCACCAAGGTCGGGTCCGTATCGTCGAACGCCTGCCCATATCGGCGCACGAAGGCCCCGACCTCGTGCCAATCCGATTCGTCGCGCACGATCGCCGCGAAGATCGTCTCGTACGCGCGCTCGGCAGACGCTACGGGAGCCGCGACCGCGACCGACGCCTCGGGCAGCGGTACGAAGTGACGCGCGCGCTCGAACCCCCGTCGATAGGCGGGCCTGGCGTCATACCCATCCACGCCGGGCAGTTTCTCGAGGCTCCACTTCGATGCGAACTTGTCCCAGTTCTCGGACATGGTCGCGCGATAGTCGATCTTGTTCGCCGCGAACGTCTGGCTGCCGAAGTGATGGATGAAGACGTCGTCGCAGACGTAGATGCGATAGCCGGCGGCGCGAACGCGCAGGCAGAAATCGTCGTCCTCGAAGTTGCCGACGCCGAAGCGTTCGTCGATGCCGCCGACCTCTTCGATCACGCGACGCGAGATGCAGAGGCAGAGCCCGATCGCGCGATCGATGACGAAGCCTTGCTTGCGGAAGAGCCGGCGGCGCCCCGCCGCGAACGCGTGCATCCCGTCGATATCTTTGTAGGGCACGTCGTAGACCATCTGGACGCCCGCTACGCGATTGCTACGGACGGCCGAGACGCCGAGCGCGGGCACGCGTTCGAACGCATCCAGGAGTCCCTCGAGCCAGCCTTCCGTCACGATCGTGTCGTTGTTGAGGAGCACCACGTACTCGCCCTTCGCGGCCGCGATCGCCTGATTGGACCCGCCCGCGAATCCGCGGTTGGTCGGGTTGTAGATGATCCGCACGTCGTCTAAGGTCCGCAACCACGAGGTCGTCTCCGGGCCCGAACCGTTGTCGACGATGACGACTTCGTACGGCATCCGGGTATGGGCGCGGATCGACTCGAGCGCCAGGCGGGTGTACTCCGGCGCATTCCAGCTCAGCATCAGCACCGAGACGAGCGGCGCCTCGCCGGCGGCCGGAGGCGTGACGAACGGCTCGATGCGAGCGGCGTCGGTGACGTGCACGTCGCGGAGCGGCATGCCGTGCAGGCGTTCGAACTCCGCGTCGGGTTCGAGCGCCGGCAACTCGCCAAGCGCGCTCCCCACCCCGCGCGTCGCGACGCGTTCGCCGAGCGCGCGCAGCAACAGATCCGCGATCGCACCGTTCGCGCTCGGCAGATCGGCGACGCGCAGGTGCTGCGGGAACTGACGTAGCGCGAGCAGCGTACAGCGCGCGTCCGCGGCGAGCGGGTTGACGTCTTCTCCGATCCGCAGCTCGGGCGCGTAGGTCGCGGCGCCGACGTTCGAAGAGAACTCGATCTGGCGGACCAGCTCGTCCAGCCAGCCTCGGTGGAGGGTCGCGCGCGCATCGACGACCGCCAGGTAACGGTCGCCGCGGATCTCCATGGTCTCCCGGATCGCCGCGACCGCATCTGCATCGGAGGCCCGGACGACGCGAGCGACCGGCGAATTGTTCTCCAACAGCGCGGCCGGTTGCGGAAGCTCGACCGGTCCGTGAAGGACGATGGTCGTCTGGGGGATCGCGAGCGCATCGAAGGTATGGACGCGCTGAGAGAGCCGGACCTCGCGTCGGATGGCGCCGCGCGCGATCCGGTGGACGTTCGCATCGAACACGATGGCGTCGTTCCAGCGGCCCGTCAGCCGGGCGACGTTCCACGAGACTTTCCGGAAGCGTTGCGGCCCGGACTGCGATTCGAAGTGCGTCAAGACGGCGGCCGGCTCGTAGACCGCCCGGAGGCCGCGAGCGCCCACTTTGAAGCAGTAGTCGACATCTTCGTAGCCGTTCCAGAAGCCCTCGTCGAGGCCGCCCAGCTCGAGATAGAGCGCCCGCGGCGTGACCATACAGGCTCCGGTCAGGACCTGGAAATCGGCCCGCGCGTTGGTCGCCGGATGGTTCGCCGGTAGATTGTAGAGATCGTGGAACGCGCCGAAACCGGCCGAGCCGAAACGGAACGGCATCGTGACCACGCCGGCGTGTTGGATCGTGCCGTTCGGGAAGAGCAACTTCGCGCCGACGATCCCGACGCCGGGCTCGCGCGCGCGCGCCAACATAGCGGCGAGCCATCCCGGACGCGCGACCGTGTCGTTGTTGAGCAGGACCAGATACTCGCCCTGCGCCATCCGCGCGCCCTGATTGTTGGCGCCCGAGAAACCGAGATTGACCTCGTTCCGAACGACCGTCACCCACGGAAACTCGCGCAGCATCTCCTGCGTCTCGTCCGACGAGGCGTTGTCGATGACCAGGATCTCGCCTTCGCCGGCACCGCGCAGGGTCGGACGGATCGTCTCGAGACATTGCTTGGTGAGCGCGGCCTTGTTGAAGACCGGCATCACGATCGTGTAATCCAAAGCGGCTACGTCAACGCCCGTTCGGCGATGCGTTGCGCGTCTTCGACGCGTCCGAGACGCAGGTAGAGTCCCGCCAGATCGACCGCAACGCGCTGGCCGCCCGTCCCGATCGCACCGAGCAACGTCTCTTCGGCATCGACGTTACGCCCGGCCGCTTCGAGCAGACCGGCCTTGAGGAGTACGCCATCGATCTGCTCGGGGTCGGCTGCGAGCGTCACGTCGACCGCGGCGAGCGCCTCGTCGGCGCGACCGAGATCGCGCAGGACGACCGCTTTGAGGAAGGTCGCCTTGGCGTAGACCGCAGGATTGGTCTGGTCGATCGCATCCAGATGCGCGAGCGCTTCTTCTCGGTGCTCCGCGTTGACCGAGCAGATCGCCGCGTTGTAGCGCAGCATCGGATCGTGCGGCGAGACCTCGAGTCCGCGCAGCGCGTACGCCAGACCCTCGACATAGTTCCCGGCTGTGATGCCCGCATACGAACGGCGCAAGTAGTCTTCCGAGGTCAGCGGCTCGACCGTCCGCTCGCGCGCCAGGAGGGCCTCGAGCGCGGCGACGTCGCCCGCCTCGCGATAGTGCGCTTCGAGCGGGTTCAGCGCTTCGGACGCGCCCGGATGCGCCTCGACCGCGAGCTCCAGGAAGCGCTGCGGATGCGCCCAGCCGTTCTTCTGCGCGACCGCAGCGGCGGCCACCAGCAGGCTGACGGCGATTCCGCGCGGCAGCGCTTTGTATGAGCTCTCGATCGTTTCGACCGCCAGCCCGCCCTTGTTCCGGCGCAAGAGGAAGTTGACGTAGTGCAGCGTCGCCTGTTCGTTATGGAAGTCCGACCACACGGTGCGCAGCGCTTCTTCGGCTTCGTCGAACCGTCCGAGCCGCTCGAGCGCGCGCGCGCGATTGAGACGCAGCGCCTGCACGGCCGGCCGGTTGGCCAGACCCCGTTCGAACCACGCGATCGCCGTAAGGTCGTCGCCCTGCACCACATAGGTCGCGCCGATCTCGCTGTGCGCTTTCCAGACCGGCACTTCGTCGTCGACCACGAACTGGAGATGGCGGTACTTCTCGTCGTCGATCGCCGAAAGGAACGCCTCGCGCGCTTCGTCGTAGAGCTTGAGGGCGACCAGCGCCTTGCCGAGCGCGAAGTGCGCGTTTGCGTAGCGCGGCGAGAAGCGCAGGCACTCCTCGGCGATGGCGCGCGCCTTCTCGGGTTCGTTCAGGCGTTCGGTGTAGAGGTCCGCGAGCGTCGCCAGGCCGTTCGGAATGAACCCGCGGGCGCTCTCGCCGTTGATCTCGCGCATCTTCTCGAAGCCCTCGCGGGCCATCTCGTTGTCGCGCATCAGGTAGGCCGTCATGCCGAGGTTGAACCAATGGAACGGATCGTCCGGCTCGCGCTCGACCTGACCGCGGATGATGTCGAGATTGCGTTGAGCCTTGTTCCGCTCGGCGACGATCTCCGCCAGATACCCATGATGCAGGATCGCGATCGGCGAGGGAACGGCCTTGATCCCGATCGGATTATCGTCGATCGAGACGAACTCGTGGACCGCGCCGCGGTACCGGAGTTCGGTCGCGTTCGGGAAGATGCGGACCAACGCGTGCGACATCGAGCCCGTCCCCGCGTAGTCGTCGGCCGCGTTGTTGCAGCGCACCCAGACGCCGACCTGATGGGCGGGCGCATCGCGTAGTTCGCGCAAGGCCGCATAGGACTCCGGCAGCAGCTCTTCGTCGGCGTCGAGCTGGAATATCCAGCGCCGGGTCGCCATCGCGAGCGCCTTGTCGCGCGCCCAGCCGAAATCGTTGCGCCAGGCGTGCTCCTCGATCCTCGCGCCGTAGGAGCGCGCGATCTCGATCGTGCGATCGATCGAGCCGGTATCGACGATGCAGATCTCGTCGACGTAGTCCTTGACGCTGTCCAGGCACTGCGCGAGAAAACGCTCTTCGTTCTTGACGATCATGCAGAGCGAGATCCCGGCCGGCTTCTGAACGTAGCCCGGCGGCGGGACCGGCAGGCCGAGCGGCGGCGGCCCGGGCGGACGCGCGGCCGCAGCCCCTCCGTTGACCGGAGGCGCGGCCTTCGCGCGACGAGACACGACCCGAACTGGCATCCTCTTACTCTTCGGCATATCCGCCCGCGCTCACTACCGGCGGTCCGGGCGACAAAAAAGGGAGCCCGCCGAAGCGATCCTTCGACTACGCCGCTTCGCGGCTACGCTCAGGATGACACGAAAGGAAAGAGGCCCGCCGGAGCGGGCCTCTTTTGTTTTGTCCTACGGCTCCCCGCGTTAGCGGAAGAGGCCGATGACCGACTGCGCGTTGGAGTTGGACTGAGCCAAGACCGACGTGCCGACCTGCACCAAGATCTGGAGCTTGGTGAACTCGGTCGTCTCCTGACCGACGTTGAGATCGCGGATCTGCGATTCCGACGCTTGCAGGTTGACGGCCGCGACGTTGTCGTTGTTCGCATCTTCGTTCAG
>JBEPVY010000013.1:0-28093 GCA_041690835.1 Vulcanimicrobiota bacterium
CCACCCCCCCCTCGTCGCGCCGGGGCGTCGCGGGCCGCCTCCCCCCCCGCCCCCCCCGCGGGACGCTACGGGGGGGGGCGGGACGGCTCCCAGGCGGTCCCTCGACTCTGGTCGCTTCGCTCCCGACGCTCGGCATGACAAAGGATCGGCCCGTCCGCCCCAGCGCCTCCGTGTCATACATACGAGCCTGCCTCCGTGTCATGCATACGAGCCTGTCGCCCTGTCATGCATACCAGCCTGCCGCCCTGTCATCCCGAGCGTAGCGAAGCGGAGTCGAGGGACGCCCCGGATGTAACTCTTCGGTCGCCCGGCGGTAGGAGTGGGCACACGGACCGAATCGAGAGGGGATGGCCATCGAGGGTCGGAGCGACGAAGCTCTGGTACAGCAGGTTCGAGAGGGGGATCCCGATGCGTTCGGGGTCTTGGTCGACCGCTACAAGCGCGGGATCGCCAACTTCATCGGCGCCGGCGTCCGCAGCCCGTCCGACATCGCGGATCTCTCGCAGGAGACGTTTCTGCGGGGGTACGCGCACCTCGGGACATTCAATCCCCAACTCGGGAAGTTCTCGACCTGGATCTATCAGATCGCCCGCAACGTCGTGCGAACGCACCTCGGGAAATCCCAGAAGCGTCCGCCGACGCACGAACTGCCCGAAGACCAGACCCTCGAGAACGCACTTCCCGACTGCTCTCGCGATGCGGATCCGGCAGGCGGGATCCTCCGCGATGAAGCCGAGCGCGAAGTGCGCGACGCGATGGCGGAACTCCCGGAACGAACGAGGACGGTACTGGCTTTGCGTTACTTCGACAACCTGGAATATCACGCGATCGCGAGCACGATGGGGTTGTCGCTGGGCAATGTCAAGACGCTGATCCACCGCGGGAAGATCGCGCTCGCGCAGAAGATGCGCGATCGCGAGACGCGCGCCGTCGCATCCACGCGTCCGACCGGCCGAGGGGGGTTGCATGCGCTGCTCCTGGTGTGAACCGCGACTCGCCGAATATCTCGAAGGCGCGCTCAGCGCGCGTCGCATGGCGGTCGTCGCGCGCCACGTGCACGGCTGTGCGTCGTGCACGTCGCTGGTCGAAGAACTCAAGGTCGTCGATGCGTTGCTCGCCACCTCGACGCCGGCCGACCTGCCGACGAACTTCACGTTCGCGGTGATGGCGCACGCGCGCTCGATGCCGCTCCCGCAACCGCGTCGCCTGCCGATCTGGCTGGCCGCCGTCGGCTACGTCGTGGCCGTCTGGCTACTTGCGGGCGGATGGTTCCTGGTGCGCGGCACGGACGCGTTCGTCGCGGCCGGTCGCGCGCTCGCGCCGTTCGGACGCGGACTCGGGGCACTCGCGACGGCAGGTGCCGGCGTCGGACACGCATTCGCACCCAACGCTCTCGCGATCGGCGCGATCGTCTTCGCGGTGCTGGCGTTCGATCTGCTGGCGCTCGCCGGACTCTTCTACTTCTACCGGGTCGTGCGGCCGCGGCGGCTGGCCGCCGTCACCCTCGAGGTCCGACGATGAACTCGCGCGTTGCGCTCCTCTTCACCTTCGCGCTCGGAACGCTCGCGTTTTTCGGGTTCGCCCAGAGCGCCCAAGCGGCCGTCCGCATCATCGATCACGGCGGCACGTACTTCGGCGACGTCTTCGTCGAGCGCGGCCAGATCGTCGAAGGCGACGTCGACGTGTTGGGCGGAACCGCGACGATCGACGGCATGATCCGCGGCGATCTCACCGTCACGGCCGGGAATATCAGCCTGCGTCCGGGCTCCATCATCACGGGCAAGATGACCGACATCGGCGGGACGGTCTCGAGCGGCTCGCCGTTCGACGCACCGGTCGAGACGTCGTTCGTGCAAGACGGCCGCGTGCTCTGGAAGATCGGTACGAGCGCGATCGTGCTGCTCCTGTTCCTGATCTTTCCGCTGCGCACGCGGATGGCGCTCGACCGCTTGGAACGGCACCCGGGCCTGTGCGCGGGGATCGGCGTGGTCGGCTGGGTCGCGATCCTCCCGCTCGCGCTGTTGTTCTGCGTCACGGTGATCCTGATCCCGTTGGTCTTCGTCGAAGCGATCGCCGCGATCGCGGGCGTCTTCGTCGGCACCGCGGCGCTCTCGCTCCTGGTCGGACGCCGCCTCTACGAGATGCTGAGCCCGCGTACCACCCCGACGCCGGTCATCGCGCTCGCACTCGGGCTCGTACTGATCACCGCAGCCGAACTCGTCCCGGTGCTCGGTTGGCTCGTCACCGCATTGGTCGGCGTGGTCGGCCTCGGCGCCGCGATCCTTTCGTGCGTCAAGGAGCAATCGTTCACCGGCATCCCGATCGCGTCGAATCCATCGATCGGCGGCCCCCCGATGACGATCGGCTAACCGAAGTCCAGCTCCGCATATCCGGAGACGAGTGCAGCGCGTAGATCGCGGAGATCCCCGTCGCGGATCATCTCCCAGATCTCTTCTACCCGAACTCGCGTGGATCGATAACGCGAAGATCGGGAAACGCCCGACGGAAGAAGGCTGAGTCGGTCGTCACGAAAGAACCGATAGTGCAAGCGTGCGCGCCGATGATGAAATCGGCCGCAATCCGTCGCACCGCACCGGCGCCGCTCGCTTTTCGGCGTTCGACGTGAGCCCGGAACGCATTCCCCGCATGCTTCCAGACCGCGATCGGGATATCGCCATCGATCACGATCTGTGCCTCCGT
The DNA here is from genome assembly GCA_041690835.1 of Vulcanimicrobiota bacterium. Lineage (GTDB taxonomy): Bacteria > Vulcanimicrobiota > Vulcanimicrobiia > Vulcanimicrobiales > Vulcanimicrobiaceae > JALYSX01. Next base: position 2,701 of record JBEPVY010000013.1, read on the forward strand.
CAACGTCGCCTCGACATCGAGAGCGTCTGCGTCCGGACCGGCGCAAAGCTCCGAAAATGCCGGCCCGGAAATGACGATCCTGCCGGAACCGGCCGCTACCGCCAGTGCGCCCGCGACGCGTTGGGCATCCTCAGCATTTCCACGTTCGAGCAGAATGGCCACGTTCGTATCAATCGCCGTCATCGTCGCGTCCGCGGAGTTCGCGCACCATCGCGTTGACCTGGTCGATCGAGAGTCCGTTACCGACGCGACGCCGCCCGATCATTGGCGCGAGGCGCTCCTCAACACTGAGCGGCATGACGCGAACGCCCTCTTCGGATATCTCAAACCGTATTTCGGAGCCCGGTCCGACGTGGAGAAACGCACTCACACCGGCGGGCAGAGTGAGCTGGTTCTTACTGGTCACCCTGGCACGATATTCCTTACCCATTCGGCCTTTCCGTGATCTCCTTTCCATTAATCCCTTACCATCCTAAGGGCCCGTAGGCCCCGCGTCAAGGCTTCGCCAATAGGTCGGGCGCCATGTCCACCATATCCAAGGCGGCCAAGTTCGCGGAGCGCACGTCGCGCCTGCGGGCGAGCACGATCCGCGAAATGCTCAAGGTCACCCAGCAACCCGACGTCATCTCGTTCGGCGGCGGCCTGCCCGCGCCCGAACTCTTCCCGATCGATGCGATCGCCGAGTGCACCCGCGAGGTGATGGACGAGTACGGGGCGCAGGCTTTGCAGTACAGCGTCACCGAGGGCATCCCCGAGATGCGCGAATGGGTCGCGCGCCGCCTGACGATGCGCTTCAATCGCAGCATGGACGCAGACTCCGTCGTGATGGTGAACGGGTCGCAGCAAGGGCTCGACCTGATCGGCAAGATCTATCTCGATCCGGGCGACCACGTGGTCCTGGAAAACCCGTCCTATCTGGGCGCGATCCAAGCCTTCGACGCCTATCAGGCGCGCTATCTAATGGTCGAGACCGACGAAGACGGCATGGTCCCGGCATCCCTCGAGCGCGTCCTCGAAGCGGCCGATCCGTTTCCCAAGTTCGTCTACCTGATCCCGAACTTCCAGAATCCGACCGGGCGGACGCTCGCCCTGCAGCGCCGCGAAGAGATCGTGCGCATATGCGAACGCTTCGACGTCGCGATCGTCGAGGACGATCCGTACGGGGAACTCCGCTTCGAAGGCGAGCATCTCCCCGCACTGACCTCGTTCGCATCGAGCGCGACCATCATCTATCTCGGAACGGGCAGCAAAGTGATGGCCCCGGGCCTGCGGGTCGCCTGGACGGTCTGCGCCGATCCCGACGTCCGCGAGAAGCTGGTCCTGGCCAAGCAGGGCGCGGATCTGCACAGCGGCTCGCTCTCGCAATATCTCTTCCACCGGTTCGTCTCGCGGACGGCGCAGTTCGCCGCACATCTGAGCGAGATCGTCGCCACCTACCGGAGCCGCCGCGACGTGATGCTCGAAGCGCTGACCGAGTTCATGCCGGATATCGTCTCGTTCAACCGCCCGTCCGGCGGCATGTTCTTGTGGGCGACCGTCACGGGTGTCGATACGGAGGAGTTGCTGAAAGCGAGCGCCGAGCAGAAGGTCGTCTTCGTCCCCGGGGTCAGCTTCTATCCGACCCGGGACGTCCACGACGGCATGCGCCTGAACTTCTCCAACTCCTCGGAAGAAAAAACCCGGGTCGGCATCGAACGCCTGGCCCACGCACTCAAAACCTACGCACGCCTCGTATAGGAGCTCCTCCCGTGGCAATCGTTACCGGTATTTTCCCGTCCTGCGACCCGACCGCGATCCAGGCGGCCCTGACGGCCGCGGGCGTCGACGCGAGCAAGGTCAAGGTCGTCACCAAGAGCGAGCCCTCCGAAGATCACGAGGACTCGATCATGGACTTCATCTACGTCGCGCAGGCCCAAGACAGCAACAGCTTCTCGGACGACATGACGCACGGCACCAATCTGGTGGCCGATTCGGGCGGCACGACCGTTCCCGGCATGCATGCCCGTCTTCAGGATCTGCGTGCGTTCGGCACGCACGGCACCGTCTACAACTATCTCGGCAACTCGGATATTCCGACCGACGTCGCCGGCAACTACAACGATGCGATCGACGAAGGCCGCTGCGTCGCGATCTACAGTATGACCGCCGGAGAAGACGGCGAAGCGGTCGCGACCTCGTTCCGCAACGCCGGATTCAAGAACGTCAAAGCGTTCTGACCGCCGCGCCGACGTAGACAGAAAAGAACCGCCCGCCGGAGCTTCCGGCGGGCGGTTCTTTTTCTGATCCCCTCTCGGCGTTAGAACGCGGGCGTGAGGTGGAGCGGGCCGTGCGACGCCGTGACCAGATCGTCGCTGATGATGCCTTGCACGTAGGGTGCGATCGAGGCCGGAATCGTCAGCGTGGTGGTGTTGGTGAAGCGCGTGCCGTGCCCGACCTGCGCGTAGTCGTTGAACGAGGTCGCGAAGTAGCGCGCCACCGTCGAGGCCGGGGCCTCGGCGTCGACGAGCATCCCGTTGCTGAAGCGTTGGGTGATCGTGAAGCCCGCCGCCTGCAGACGCGCGACGACCGTCGCTTCGTCGGCATGGAGCGTCGAGGTCGTGCGTAGCAGGATGGCGATCTTGGTCGGTGCGCTCGCCGCGCGTAGTCCGAGATCGGTCAGCCCGCGGACGCTCCGCAGATCCCGCAGGTTATCGTAGCCGCGCGCTTCGGCCGGGAGTTGCGCGACCGCCGCAGCGGCGCGCGCGCCGCCCGCGAGGGTGCCGAGCACGTGTCCCGGGCAGATATGCTGGGCGACCGCCATGCCGTTCGGCTGGCCGATGCCGCCGACGTTATCGAACCCGACCGCGGCCGTGTACGACGGATCCGTGCCGCTGAAGTAGTTGTTGTTGCCGACGGTCACATCGTTGAACGCCGAGTAGCCCGCAGTCGCGAAGGTATCGTAGAACATCCGGACCGGATTCACGATCGAGGTCGTGTTGCAGTACTGATAGATCTCGGCGAGCATAGCCGCGTTCATCGGCGAACTCCACGAAGTGCCGCCGATCAGGTAGGTGCCGCCCGCGAGCTTGATGATCGCGTTGTTGCCGGGGAAGGCGATGTCCGGTACGTTCCGCCATGTCTGGTTCGCTCCGGCGAGGCCCGTCTGATACGACGGTGTGGCGAACTGCGCCGAGATGCCGCCGCCGCTGATGCAGTTGTCGCCTTCGGTCGCGGTCGCGCAATCGTTCCAGATCGCGTTGGTGAGGATGTTCGCGTTGACGCTATCGGTGTTGGTCCCGCCGACCGCGATGACGTTCGGGTCCGTCGCCGGCGACTGCGCGCCGAACGGATTGCTCGTGCTGCTGAAGTAGCAGTCGTTGCCGGTGTCGCCGGATGCGGCCGAGATCGCGATCCCGGCGGCGTTCATGGCGTTGAAGATCGGGTTCTCGATGGTCTTCGATCCGCCGTACTCACAGCCACCGAACGAGAGATTGACGACCTGCGCGCGACCGTCCGAGAGGATCGCGTTGTAGGCGTCCACGATGTGGGTGTTGCTCAGATCGGGGATGTCGTAGATGATCACGTTGGCGCCCGGTGCGATGCCGGCGATGGTCTCGGTATCCAGGGTGGCTTCGCCGCCATTGATCGTATCGGTCAGGCCGCCGCCGTCGACCGGCCGTACGCTGATCTGCCCGGTGCGCGTGATATGGAAGAGCGTCAGGTAGGCCTGCATGTCGCTCATCGAGGGGACCGCGTCGATCACGATCGCGACCGTCCGACCGTCGCCGTTATAGCCCGACTGGACCGGGAAGTTGAACGCGTTGGCCTCGGCCGACGCCCCCCAGTAGTGCGGGTTTCCGGCCGAGCTCGAAATGAAGTCGACGTTCGGCAGAGTGCCGTTCGGAGTCGGCTGCGCGGCCGGCGTCACCGAGGTCTTGTAGATGGCGCCGGACGCGCCGACCGCGTAGAGCGCGATCCCGTTGCTCGAAAGGCTGACGCCGGAACCCGGAACCGAGGACCAGTTGCCGGTCGAAAGATCGTTGTAGAACAGATTCGTGCCGGAAGAGCTGGCGGGATAACCCAGTGCGAAGAGTCCGCCGCTGGTGGTCGCCGAGACGGACGCCGCCGAACCCGGGATGGTCACGAACGAAAGGTTCGCATTCTCGTAGTAGATGTTGCCGACCGAGTTGATGATGTAGAAGCCGCCCGGTGCGATCGTTCCGCCCGGTATCGCATGCGTCGACCAATCCCAGTTGGAGCTGATCTGGGTGCCGGCGCCGGCCTGCTGGGTCCAGGTTCCGCTGGTGTTCTTCCAGATCGGGAAATCCGGACCGCCACCGTTAGAGAGCACGTAGACGGAAAGGCCGTCCGCACTCGCGGTGACCGCCGAAGCACCGCCGCCCAGGCTGGTCCAGGTCGTGCCCTTGTACTTCCAGGTCCCGCCGCCCGAGTTGATCGCGTAGAGAACGCCGTTCCCGGCGGCCGCGATCTTCGAGGCCAGACCCGGGATGCTGGTCCAGGTTCCGTTGACGTAATGCCAGATATACTTATCCGCGCCGGTCGGGGCCGTCGAGAGCACCCAGATCGAACCGTCGGGGCTCGCGCTCACTTGGCTTGCCGAACCCGGGATCTGCGACCAGCCGAGGGCGGTCAGCGCTGCATCGGGCTTGACCGAGGCCATCGCCGACGCGGGCTGGGGGGCCGTCGAGGCCATCGGCGCGACCTTGATCAGGGCCGGCGAGACGGACTTCGGGGTCGTCATGGTGGACGACGTGCCGGGCAGTGGGCTGCTGCCGCCCCCGTGACCGGAGCATCCGGCGAGTGCCGCCGCGCAGATCAGCGCGAGCGTAGCGGAATTGCGAATCGAACGGAGTTTCATGGGTGGGTCCACTCTTTCGGAGTCCGGCAAGTGCGAGATGAGAAATGGGTGAGAACAGTTCGGCCCGGGCGGGGCGCGTCCTCGCTACCGGCCGACCAACTTCATATAAACGATTCCGGCCACACCGAGTGACGGAACCGCGAAGAGCACCCAACCAAGCGTTACGAATCCGAACGTCCCGACCGTCGAGACGGCCCGAACGACCGGCGTGTGGGCGAGCTTCTCATAGTGAACGGCTACGTACTGCGTCCAGATTCGATGGACCCCTAGACCGAGTCCGTGCCAAAGGCCCCATACGACGAAGTGCCAGGCCGCACCGTGCCAGAGGCCGGCCAGACCCATGACGACCGCCAGGTTGGCGATCGTCATCAGCCGCCCGCCCCGAGAACCTCCGAGCGGGACGAAGACATAGTCGCGGATCCACGAGCTCAGACTGATGTGCCAGCGCCGCCAGAACTGCGAGACGTTCTCCGCGAAATACGGCCGGTCGAAGTTCTCGAGGATCTGGAAGCCGAGCAAGAGCGAGCACCCGATCGCGATGTCGGAGTATCCGGTGAAGTCGAAATAGATCTTGACCGCGTAGGCAAGCGCGGCGATCCAGTAGTCGGCCGGTGTGTAGATCGGCAGCGGCGCCTGGAGCGGCCCGATGAAGGCGTTCATCGAATCCGCCACGATCGACTTCTTCGCCAGGCCGAGCGCGATCCGGAACGCGCCCGTGGCGAACAGGAGCGGATCCAGCCGCGGCATCGAGAGCGCCCGCTCGATCTGCGGTACGAAATTCTGATACCGCTTGATCGGCCCGGCGACCATGGTCGGGAAGAACAGCGCGAAGACCCAGAAGTCGCGGGTTCCGATCCGCGCGATCTTCCCGAGATAGACGTCGACCAGCACGTGTACGAACTCGAAGGTGAAGAACGAGACCGCGAGCGGCACGATCAGGCTCGGAACGACGTTCGCGCACCCGTGCGCGCACACACCGTCGAACGTCCCGGCGAAGAATTTGGCGTACTTGAAGACGGCCAACACGCCGACGCTGGCGACGATCCCATAGGCGAGCGTCCAGCGGCGCGCGCCCGTCCGATCGAGCGACAGGGCGAGCAGTCCGCGCGCGCACGCGAAGGTCACCAAGCCGAGGGCCAGCACGAGCAGCGTGTACGCGGGGATCGAGGCGGCGTAGAAGACCAGTCCCGCGACGATCAGCAGCGCTGCGCGAAGGCGCGGCGGAACGACGTACCAGTAGAGCACGAACACGATCGGCCCGAAGATCGCGAAGAGCCACGTGTTGAAGATCATCGGAGCGCCCGTCGCGCGAGCGGCGCCAACAGCGCGGCCAGGTGCACGTTTCCGCGCGCGGTCAGATGATCGTTGTCGAAGAACTCGTCCGCCGGGACGGCCCGATCGAAGTTCGCGACCGGGATGCCGCGCGCGCGCAGGATGGCCGCCAGCGTCCGGAGTTTCGCATCGTACTCGGGAGCGTCGATGTAGTCCGCCAGCAAGCGGTGGTTGGTCGGCGTCAGAAACGCTACCGTCGGGATGCGTTCGGAGGCGAGCAGCGCGGCGAGCTTATGCAGATAGAACGCGTCGACGTTTCCGGGCGCGAGCGGCGCGAGGTCGTACGTACCGAGGAACTTCTCGGCGGTCGGCCGGTGCGCGGCCGCTTGCAACGCGGCCGAGCCCGTCAACGTCGCGAGGGCCGCTTTCGCGGCGAGCGACGCATCGTCGCTTCCGAACAACGCCTCGCGCAGATCGACCCGAAAACGATAGAGCGCCCAAACCCGTTCGACCGAGCGACCCAGCACGCCGGCGACGCCCGTCGGCGGAGGCGTCGCCAGGAGACGAGCGTCCTGCGGACCGATCGAAGCCGCCACGCTTCGCGCCAGCGCGGGCTGCAGGCGATCGTACGCGCTGTCGGCCGGGTTGGTCTCCTTGCTGTTGATCCCGAGCACGACCAACCGTGGCCGGACGCCGCGCGCCAGCAGGTCTCGCAACATGAAATAGCTGTTGACGCTGCTGCCACCCTCATAGCTGAGGTTCATGACCGGAACGGGCGCGACGGTGCGCGCCAACAACGAAGCCGCAGCGCGTTCCGCCGGAAGCCGGTAGCCCCAGAGCACCGAATCGCCCAGCACGACGACCGGACGAACGCTCCGGCCATCGTCGATGTAACGCTCCAGATACGCGCTCGAGAACTGCTCGGGCAGGCGGGCCGGGTGCGGATGCCACGCGAGCACGGCCGCATCGACGATCGCCAAGACGACCAGCGCGACCGGAATGCATATCCACCATCTCGCTCGGACGATCGACGCGCGTGCGTCCATTCAGAAGTCGGTGTAGATGAAGTGCGATTCGGCGGACGGGCTCAAGACGACGATCGCCACCACCATCGCCGCGAGCACCAACCCGAGCACGTACGGCCCGTAGCGCGCCGAACGCATCAACGGCCAGAGCCGATTCGTCGTCAGATACCAGGCGGCCGCGTAGGAATCGCTCGTCCCCTGCGTGATCAGCGTCTGCGCATCTTCCCAATCGCCGGAATCGACCGGCGCGCTCACGGGCCGGCCCAGGGCTTGATCCGGATCAGTTCGCGTGCGATCGCGTCGCCGACGATCTTGCGGCCCATCGGTGAGAAATGCAGATCCTGGGTCGGATAGAGGACGCCGGGCGTCGCCCCTTCGACCGCGCGGAACGTGGGCCATAGATCCAAGACCGGCGCCCCGGTCGCGCGTAACGCGGCCGTCAGCCGGGTCTCGACGATCGTGAAATCGGTGATCCGCGCGTTCGCGGCGAGCGGCGGCCCGGCGAAATACGGCGGCTGCATCCACGTCTGGCGTTCGAGATTGTGAAGGTCTTCGGTCGCGAAGAGATTCGTCGACGGTCCCAGATCCCAAGGAAACGGCATCGCGACCAGCACCAGCTTGACGTTGCCGGCGGCGAGCGTCGCACGCAACTTCGTCAGGTCGGTCGCCAGATCGGCGAGATACGGCTTCGACGCCACCGGGTCGGCCACGAGTTCGCTGAAGTCGAGCAGAGACGTCGACGGCCCGCTCCGATAGATCGACAGAAAGCTCGAGTTGACCACTAAGACGACGCAATCGACGACACCCTTCGAAAGGATGTCGCGCGAGATGTTGACGGCAAGCCCCGGGAACGTGTTCCGGAAGAAGACGGTCGCGGTACCGTGCTTCCCGCCGGCCTTGGCGCGCGCCAAGCCGGATTGGACGTACCTGGCGACCGAGTTCGTGTCGTTCTGCGACCAGTAGATCGGCGAGTTGCTGAGCATCGCGATCCGATACGCATCCGGAGCGAAGAGCGAATCGGAGAAACCGTCCGGAAGGATTCCGACGCCCGCAGCGGCCGGCGCGAGCACGATCCGACGACGTCCGCCGTCCGCGATCGCGATCCGCCCGTCGGCCCGGACGGCCACGCCGAGCGGTCCGTGGACGTCCGTCCGCGGACCCGCGGTCGGCGCGCCGAACGCGATATCGTCAGCGTTGGGAGACGTGATATATTGAAGGTTGTTCCCGCGCAGGGCCTTGACTTCGTCGTGCTCGAGATCCGTATAGACGACGTCCTCCGGTCCGAACGCCGCCAGCGCGTACGGCGGACCGACGTCCACAAACCCTTGCGTATCCGCATTATCGACGCGGTACTTGATCAACTTTCCGGTAGCCAGGTCGATCTCCGAGAGCCCGGTGAGATCGGCCACGAAGAGCGTCCGCTTCCCATCTTTTCCGGTGCCGATCGAGAGACCGGTCACGCGCTTTTCCACGAAATCGGTATGCACGGTCGACACGATTCCACCGGCGATCTTGCGAAGTCCGTTGCCGTAGTCGGCGACATACATGGTCGAGCCGTCGAAGACGATCTCGTGCGGGAATGCGAATCGCGCCGACGCGATCGGACCATCGGCCGAGCCCATCGCCATCGGGTCGCCGGCGTAGGTCGTCACCCGACCGTGCGAGATCATCCGGATCGCGTGATTCTCAGTGTCGGCGACGTACACGTCGCCCGTCGCCGTCACGGCCAGGCCGGACGGATGGCGGAACTTCGCGCGCGCGGCCTCGCCGTCCGCGTATCCGCCGCGGACGGCAAGACCGCTCGCATCCAGCTCGCCGCTGCCGGCTAGCGTTCGCACGTTTCCGTCGATCCCGAGAACCCGGATGCGCTGCGCGGCCGCATCGGCGATATAGAGATCCCCGCGAGCGTCGTATGCAAGCGCGCTCGGAAGCAGAAAGCGCGCTTCGAGCGCGCGTCCGTCGCGGAATCCGGCGATGCCGGAGCCGGCGATCGGCACCACGGATGCGGCTCGCGTCGCGATGCATCCGGCCACGACGAGCGCCACGGCGAAGGTCGTCGCGAGCGTCGTCCGAAGAAAAGCGTTCATGAGGCTCCTGAGTTCTTGCCTGCTAGCGGCTTCCCTAGTATCGCTCGCATCCGCCATTCCCGCGACCGCGGGGACCTATAGCGCCGACGTGGTCGTCGCGAGAACCGGACGGACGGCGATCCTCTTGTGGGATGCATATCGCTTTCTCAAGGACCGCACGAGCGCGACCGGCTCGCAGAGCGACGCGGAACGGGCGATCGAAAGCGCGGCATTCGGCGAACTCGTCGCAAAGATCCCGGGGCTTCCGCGGAGCACCACGATCCGTCTGGTCGTGCTCGTGCGCAAGCCCGTCGACGGCGACAACCTGATCTACCGCAATACGACCTTCAGCGACACGACGACGTTGCTCACGATGGAGGCGCCCCGCGCGACGGCGCTCAAAGATCGCGCGGCCTGGACGAAGGAACTGGCCGCTGGCCACACGCCTCGCGGGCTGGTCGTGACCTGGCAGAATCATCTCGCGGCCTCGCCGTGATCGATCTCGCGTCCGAAGCGTGGACGCGGCTGGGCTCGGCGCTACTATGAGCGGGAGAACGCTTCACGAACGGTACCACGAAGTGCACGCGTTGCGCGGCGAGGGTCTCGAACGGTACGGCAGGCTACCGTATCCGCAGACCGGCGGACCGCCGGCGCGCGTCTTTTTCCCGGCCGTCGGGCGTCGCCTTGATCCGTTCAGATCCATCCGGCTCGGACCGCTCGTCGTCACCGATTTTCCGCCGGTCGCACAGATCGCCTTCGCCGAGTTCGCGCGGCTGCAGCGGCCCGTGCGCGTGCTCGAGATCGGGCCTGGTCGCGGTACGCTGGCCGGCTTGCTCCGAACGCATTTCCCCGAGAAGATCTCGGCATATCTCGGCCTGGAGCTGGACCCGCACGTCGAAGGTCCGTACGTCCGGGTCGAGCGTATCGACGCGATCGCCGAACCGGTCGACGTCGTCATCGCGAGCGAGGTGATCGAGCACATCCCGTCCGAAGCGTTCTTCGCGGAGTATCTGACGCCGCTCACAAAGGTGCTCGCGCACGATGCGGTGATGATCGCAAGCACGCCGAACCCGCTCGTCCCGGGCGGAATCGTCCGCGATTTCACCCACGTCCAGAACTATCCGTGGTACGACCTCTACGCGCTGCTGCGTCTGGCGTTCGAGCGCGTCGACATCACCCGGACGCACTACGTCTGCAATGCCGGCCGCCTCTTCGGATTCGTCCCGCGCGTCCTCGTGACGGCCGCGCAAGAACTGGATTGGACCGAAGGCTTGATCGCGATCGCGCGCGGACCTATCCCGCCGGGCTGATCCCGAGCGCGCGCGACATCGCGGCGAGCAGCGCGCTCCCGGCCGCGCTCCACCCGAACGCCCGCGCGTGTTCGCGCAGCGCTTCGCGTTGCGCGCGCGTCGCGCCGCGCGCGGCCCCGATGGCTCGTGCGAGATCGGCGACGTCGGTAGCGTTCCAGACCGCGCAGCCCGGGGCGGCGGTGACCGTCGCGGCGGCGCCCGCGTTCGCACTGCAGACGACCGGGACGCCGCTCGCCATCGCCTCGAGACAGACCAGGCCGAAGCCCTCTTGGGTGGTCGGCGACGGCAGGACCAGCACACCAGCCGACGCGTACTCGCGCGCCAGCGCCTCGTCGTCGATGGCGCCGAGGAATGCGACCCGGTCCGCGACGCCCGCCTCGCGCGCCGCCCGCTCCGCCTCGGGGCGCCGGTTCCCATCGCCGACGACGCGCAAGCGAAAACTATCGTCGAGCCGCGCGAGCGCTTCGAACAGCAGGTCGGGGCGCTTATAGCGATGGCCGTCGTCGAGCGCACCGACGAAGAGCAGGTCGCGGCCGTCGCCGACGGGCGCCGCGAAGAACCGATCGTCGACGCCCGGATGCGCCAGGATCGTCCGCGGGCCGAAGCCCCGCGTCGAGAGCCGCTCCGCCATGCGCTCGGTGATGCAGACGACGGCGCTCGCGGCGCGCAGCGCGACCGCGTTATGCAAGGCGGTCGCCAAGCGCGTCGGGATCCGGCGCTCGTCGAAGTCCGCCAAGTAGACCGCGACGTATCGCACGCGCAGCGCGCGCAACACGAGTGCGGCCACGACATCATACGGACTCGGTCCGTAGAGCACCGCAAAGGACGGACGCAGTTCCCGGACCGCGCGCGCGACGCGTCGCATGCCGAACCACGGAAACCCGAGGAAGCGCCACGCCGGCAGATAGTCGACGCTCACGCCGTCCAACTCGCGGCGCCCGTCGAGCGGCCGGACCGAGGTCAGGACGCGGACCTCGGCGCCCTCGGCCGCGAACGCCGCATTGAAACGGTGGCCGAGTTTTTCGCCGCCGCCGACGCGCGGGTAATAGCTCGGTTCGAAACAGAGGACGCGCGCGCTCATCGCCGGCGCAAGGTGACGAACGCCGCGCCCGCGAGCGCCAGCCAGCAGAGCGCCGAGAGCCAGAGGTAGCGCTCGTAGACGGCTTGTACCGCATACGTCACGTGCGAGCCGCCCGCGTCGATCCACGCGTTCGAGACGCCGTTCGCGACGAGGTGGCGATTCGATTCGAACTGCCACGCGGGATCGAAACTCGAGAGCGACACGACGGCGGCCGGATGCCCTTGGATCTCGTACGCTTCCGGCGATGCCGCCCGGCTCGCGACCGCGACCGGCCGGAGCGCTTCGACCGGGCGCTCGGGCGCCGAGACCACGGTCGCGCGGGCCGGATCGCGATAGAACGCCAACCGCATCTTGCTCGCGCTCAACACTTGCGAGGTATCGTCGCACTCGAAGCGTGGCAGCAGCGCGCTTGTGCGCGGCAAGAACCCAAGATCGATCGAGCCGTTCGACCCGTTCGTCCCGATCGCGATATCGGCCAGCGCGCGCCGGACCGGACCGCGTTCGGTCTCGAACGTCACGACGATCGTACACGAGACGGCGCGGCTCGCGCGCAACCCCCGATACGAGAAGAGCGCCCCCGCACCGTGCGCGGTGACGTACGATTCGATCGAGTCGACCGGTACGGCGGCGCGATCGTCCGGTGCGAAGGTCAGATCCACCGGGGATGCGACCGGACGGCGCGCGAGCGCGAACGTCCGGCCGGGTGCGATGGCGACCGCGCGGCCGGGCAGATCGAGCGTGCTCTCGGCGACCGCGACACCCGAATACGCTCGGAACGGCAAGAGGCGCAAGGCGGTGCTGACGTTTTGGCGATGGACTGCGATGATGATCGTATCGCTGTACGCGGTGAATGCCAGATACCGGGCGACCCGCTGGAGCGCGTAGCGTTCGATCACCAGATTGTTCTGGAAGATGCGGACCTCGGCGCCGGTCGGGTCGCCCGCGAACGGCACCTTCAACACGACAGTCGATCCTATCGGAACGCCCGTCAGGGTTGCGGCGGCGCCATCTTCCGCATAGATCTTCGAGAAGTCGAACGTCGCAGACGGGGCTTCTCCGGTCGGCGCGCCGTGCACGAAATGCGCCCAAGGTACGGTTGTCAGCGAAGCGCCTACCGCGTAGAACTCGACGGCGTGGAATCCGGTCAGGACGGGGAAACGCTTCCCATCGGCCACGCCGTGGCCGTCGATCGTGATCGCATCCGCACCCGGCCCTGCGATCGGTCCGCGCGTCACGGCGGTCACGTTGGTGGCTTCAAACGCGAAGCGTCCGTTCGCACGCTTCACGGTCAACATCGAGATCGGCGTCGGAAGCGCCCATCCGCCCGCGCGCGGGACCCGTGCCGGAGCCTCGTCCAGATCGAGGAACGGCCCGAAGCAGCGCGGTACCGGTGCCGCGGTGACGCCGCGCAGCACGGTGCCGACACGACTGCCGCGGATCGTCACGACGTGCGGGCCCGGCGCGACCCGATCGAGTTCGACCCAGCGCAGTGTCGCTCCAAAGGCGAGCGGCTTCCACGGGCCGCCGTCGATAGCGTAGGCGACGGATGCCGGCGTCGCCAAAACGGCGCCGCTGGTCGCGATCCGGCCATCCCGCGGAACGTCGAGCGGGAACGTCGCGATCGCGTTCGATTCGGTGAACGCGTACGGCAACGGATAAGCCTCGAGCTGGCGAGCGAGATACGGGTCGCCCGTGCCCTGTTGCAGGTAGTCGCTGTCGACCCAGTTCGCGGTCCAATCCGCGCGGCCGCTCGCGCGATCGTAGGCGGAGACGATGGCGGCACGCGGCGCTTGCGAACGGCACGCGTCGGCCCGCCCGGCGCCGATGCCGACCGTCGGGAACGGCAGCGGACCCGCATCGAGCGTCTCGATCGTATCGCCGATAAGCGAAGCCGGTAACGCCGCGCGCAAGGCCTCGGGCACCGCTCCCGCAACGACCGGTCCGCTCAGGGTGCGCAGGAGCGGACCCGCTTCCGGATTCTCATAGACGTGTAGCGGCCCCGAACGAAAGACCTGCGGGAATCGCAGAGCCTCGACGGCCCGGCCGACCTGTACGTTCGAGACGTTCGCGAACGGCGTGTTCGCCGCGCCGGCCGAGAGCGATGCACGGTCGTCCCAGAGCAGATACTTCACGCCCAGACGCGCGAGGTCCGCGCCGGCGTGCGGATCGCGCCCTTGGTAGATCTCGGAGTAGACGCGCCACGCCTGCATGTTCGTATCGCTCGCAACGTTGATCAGTTTTGCGTCCATCGTCGGGACGTCGTATTGGAAGACGAACGGCTCGGCGACGGGATGATCGCCGGCGAGCGAGACCTCGGCGGTCCACGGCGGCACGATACCGAGGCGGAACGCGGGGAACGACGGCTGCGCGCGCAGGAACGTCAGGACGTTCGCGTAGTCCGGCTGCGTCGAAAACGCCTGCAATCCCGTTCCGTCTGCGGTCCGCAGGACGCCCGTCGTCGCGGGGAGCACCGCGATCGCGACGACGCCCGCGATAGCGACGCGCTGCCAGGACGCCGCGCCGCGCAACCGGACGCAGAGCAGCACGGCGCAGCAGACGATCGCGACGAAGCCGAGTTTGTTCGGGTCGCGGAACAGCAACGCGAACGGTACGTTTCGATAGACCCAGAGGGCCGCCTCCGACGGAAACAGCGTCGTTCCCAGACTGATGAGCAACGAGGCCACCACACCCGCGCGCAGGATCCATCCCAATGGCGCCGATCGCGGGCGACTCGTCAGCGCGAGCAGCACGACGGCAACAACCGCGATATACCACAGGCCAAAGGCCAGCCATCCACCGTCGTGAGCACGTTCCCACGAGAACTGCAGGAACGATCCCGAGAAGACCAAGTTGTGCGCCGGATCGGAGTACCGGCTGTAGCTGAGCACGTCCTCGAGCGGCGGGAAATGTTCGCGGACCGGATTGATACCCGGCATGGTCAAGAACGGCAGCGACCACCACGCGTTGAGCAGCAGCGCGACGAACGGGGCGAGGACCAGCGTGCCGGCGCGCCATGCATCGGCGGCGACGCGCCCGCGCGCGAATCGCACGAACCAGAAGATCGCGAGCACGAAGAGGCCGACGAAACCCATATAGGCGATACGCGGATCGCACGCCAGCAGCAGTCCGCACGCGGCGAACATCAGCGGTGCGAACGCGCGGCCGAGTTCGGCGCGGTAAGCGATCGTCGCGACGACCCACGCGGTGACGGCGGTAGCCGAGAGGATCGCGATGTGGCCGAGGAGGATCCGGTCCCAGATCCACGGATTCCCGATGAAGAACGCCGCGACGACGTGAGCGCCGAACGCGTTACCCGAGATCTTCCGCGCAGCGATCCATGCACCGGCATATGCGACGCATAACAGGAACGGATAGACCAGCATCGTCGAGAGCGGCATGCCGAAGACGGAGAGCAACGCCTGCAAGACGGTCAGCGGCGCGGTCGACTCGTTGAAGATGATCGAGGGCCGCCCGCCTCCGAAAGCCGGAGCCCATGCGTGCCCGAGTTGCGTCACCGCCGCGCCGAGAAGCGGGCCTTCCCACTGCAGATTCGAGTCGCCGTACAGCAACGTCACGCCGAAGTAGTTCCGGAAGAGCAGTAGGATCGCCACGACGATCGCCACACACGTGCCCAAGCCGAGCAGAAACCTTCGGCGTTGCTCTTGCGACATCAATTCCTTACCTCAGAGCCCGCGGAAATGCGGCTCGCGTCAATTCGACGTACTCGTTAGCGGAGGCCGATTCCCGCCCCCTAGTTCGCAGACGCGTGCGTAGATGTTCTCGTAGGTCTCGACGACGCGCGGCCAGGCGTAGCGCGCGACGGTCGCACGGCCGCCCGCGATCAACCGTTCGCGCAGTCCCGGCTCGCCTTCGATCCGCGCGACCGCACCGGCGATCCCGCCGGCATCTCCGGGAGCGAAGAACAGCGCGTTCTCGCCCTCGCGACCGATGTCGAGCATGCCGCCGACGGCCGAGAGCGCGCACGGAACGCCGGCGCTCATGCCTTCGAGCGTGACCAAGGAGAACGACTCTGCGAACGAGGCGACGACGCAGACCGCCGCGCGCTCGTAGAGCCGAGCCAGATCCGGCCGCGCGACCGGCCCGACCAGAGAGACGCGCGCGCCCAGCTCCGACTCCGCGATCGCGCGCTCGAGCGCGACCCGCCCCGCGTTGTCGCCGCCCGCCACGATCAGACGCAGATCCGTCCCACCGTCGACCAGCCGGCGCAACGCGCGCACCACGATCTCGAAACCCTTGAGCGGTTCGATCCGGCCGACGCAGAGCAGATACCGCCCTTTCGCCATCTCGGATTCGAGTGCGGGAGAACAACCCGGCGCGGATGCGAGCGGTTCGAAGCCGTTCGGCACGACCATCGCCGGGCGCCCGTAGACCGAGCGGATCTCCTCGGCCGCGGCCGTCGAGACGGCCGTCAGCGCACGGCTCCCGCGCACGACGCGCGAACCGACGAGACGATCGTAGCCGGCGTAGAGCGCTCCCAGGAGCCCGCGCGATCGACGCGCGGTATACGGCAGACCGTGACTGGTGAAGACCGTGCGGCGCGGGTCGGCGATGAGGGCGAACGCAGCATCGATGAATGCCATCCCGTAACCGTGCAGATGGTAGACGTCGCGATCGCGCAGGAACGGCCGGGCGGCGAGCAGCCGATGCGGGAGTGGCGGCATGTAGGTACGATACTGCGAGCCGAGATGTTTGAATTGACGGACGCGCAGGATCGGGAATGGGTAGGCCGCGTCGTTCCCGCGCGGACCGCCGACGGTCTCCGAGGTCAGGACGCGCAGGTCGTGACCGCGCAGGTGCAACTGCAGCGCGAGCGCTTCGAAGACGATGCCGCCGCCGCCGATCGTATCCGGCGGGAACTCGGGAACGACCAAGCCGATCTTCATCTCGCTCCGCGCGCCTCCGCGTAGGCAGCTTTCGTAAGGTCCACATAGCCACCTACCGCGAGCGCCTCTCGCATCCGATCACATGAGGTTCGCACGCGCTCGCCGCCGCCGCCATCGAAATATGAGAGGACGGCTTGCGCGATGCCGTCCGGCGTGGTCCGGAACGCGGACTCGGAGAGTTCGCAGGCGTGCTCGGCGACCTGTTCGGAGACCAGGACCGGGCGATCGCAGGCGAGGAAATAGTTGAGCGGGCCGCTCGCCCCGTGCGTTTCGAGGTACGGCACGATGCCGACGTCCGCGGCGCCGATGACTTGGCCGAGGCGGTCGTCCGCGATGAAGCCTAAGAACGTGACGTTCGGCATCCGCTCGGCGCGAGCGCGCATGCCGGCGTAATAGACCCGGTAGGCCGGCTCGTCGAAGATCTTCGGGTGTTCGCCCGCTCCGAGCAGCAGCCGGATCTTCGCATCGCGCGCGCCGAGCAGGGCGAATGCCTCGAGCAGATTCTCGATCCCCTTGTAGCGGGTCGCATAGCCGAAGAACAGCACGACTCGCTCGTCGGTGCCGATACCCAGTTCGCCGCGCGCTTCGGAACGTTCGACGGCTCGCTCGGTCCACGCTATGAGCGGCACCACCCGGATCTTCGAAGGCGGTATGCCCAGTGCCATCGCGCGATCGGCGAACGGTGCGGCATGTACGATGACGATGCGCGCAGCCAGGCCGATCGCGTGGAAGAGCACGCCGACGGAGAGCCGGACGAACCCGGCCGGGAAACGATGGTTGTGGGCTCGCAGGTACTTCGACGTCATCTGCGTTTGGCTCGGCACGTCGTGAAGCGTCACGACCAGCCGTGCGCCGAGGAGCCGCAGGACGAGCATAAGGGCGAGCGTCGATAGTTCGCCGGCCGCGCCGCCGCCGAAGAGAAAGGCGAAATGCTGGAGATGGACGACGGCCGGGCGGCGCCGCAGAAATGTCCTGACGATGTCGATCCACGCCAGCGCACCGGATCTCCAGACCTGCAGAACCGGAACGCCGCAGGGTGCGCCCTCATACGAGGTCACGCAACTCCACAGCTCGACATCCAGGCCGTCGGCGGCCAACGCCTCGGCTACCACCGCCGAGTATCGACCACCGATCGTCGCTCGGTCGCGCATCGGAGCGATGCACACGATCGCGACATCGGGCCGATCTTGGTTCATCGTTCCTTGTTCTTCAGCGGTAGGATCGTATAGATGTAGTTGGCGATGCGCGTGCGGATGTTCCCGAAGCGCCCGCGGCGCAGACGCGCGATCGTGCGCAACGATTCCCATATCTCGTGGAGGCCGACCTTCGAACGTCCCTCGGAGCGATCCCGGAAGACGATCGGCACCTCGGTCACCCGCCCTCCCAATTCGACGACCGTGCAGAGCAGCTCGACCAGCATCGAGTAGCCGCGCGAGCGCATCGCGACGAGCGGCATCCGGCGCAGCATGGCGGTCGCGTAGAGCCGGAATCCCGAAGTGCAGTCGCGGATCGGCAGATCCAATACGTTGCGCGCGAGTCCGTTCGCGACCGCGCTGTTGAGGCGGCGCAGCGCGGGTTGATCGGTCGCGCCGCCGGCGATGTAGCGGGACCCGATCACCAGGTCGGCGTCGCCGAGCGCTTCGCACATAATGGGAAGCGCGGCCGGATCATGCGAGTTGTCCGCATCCATCGTACAGACGCCGCGATATCCGTTCTGTAGCGAATGCGACATGCCGAGCAGATAGGCCGATCCCAATCCGAGTTTGGCGGGCCGTTCCAGGAGGCGCACGCGAGCGTCGCGGGCCGCGAGCTTCCGCGCCACGTCGCCGGTCCCGTCGGGCGACGAGTCGTCGATCACGAGGATGTCGAGATCGTCGGAGACGGCCAGGATCCGCGCGACGATGCGTTCGAGATTCTCGCGCTCGTTGTAGGTCGGGAGCACGATCAAGAAACCGCGCCCGCTCATAGGCCGGTCCGGCGCACGGCGCTCAGTCCCGACCATGCCAGCGCGACCAGGGCGAGCACGCCCGCGCACCACGCGACGTACTGCAGGATCATACCGGTCGTGACCGGCGCTCCGAACGAAGGCCGAGGCGCGAACGCGAGAGCGCGGCGTTCGACCGCACGGGGATCGCTCGCATAACCACTCAAGATGGTCGGACCCGGGGAGAGAATACGCACAGCACTTTCAGGTAAGACGACCGCGCGGTAGCCCGGTTCCGGCGGAATCGTCCGGTCTTTATCGCCCTCTAGCGTCGCGCCTGCAGGTGCGTTGAGGATCAGATACGTGATGCCCGGGTGCGGCGGCAGCACGAACGGCGTTCCTCCGAGCGAGAAGACGCCCGGGTCGACCGGGCCTCCGAAGGTCGGATCCCACCACTGCCAGCGGCTCGCATCCACCCAGGCCGTCCGCGGATCCGGGGTCAGCTCGCTCGGCACGAAGGGACGATCGAGCCCCAGCCGATAGAGCGGCGCGGTCGACGCCGTCCCGAGCGGGGCCGGATCCGAGACCACCATCAAGGCGTGGGTCGGGCCGCTCCAGGCCGTGCGGAGATGGGCGAGCGCGGCCGGAGCGGCGCAATCGCCGCCACCGCGCCCGGCGACCAGCGCGCGCAGACTCGGTTCGAGCGTCTCGCGGTAGTACGACCGCCAGTGCGGGCGCACGATCACGTAGCGTATCCCGAATCGCGCGAGCAACGCCTGCGCGTCCACGTCGCGTGCGCACAGCAGGGCGGCGACCTGCACGAGCGGCTGGTGGATCGTGAACTCGGAGAGCGGTGCGTGCGTGCCGATCGGAAACGCATCCGGGTCGGCGCCGCTCGCGTCGACGCGCTCGCCGAGCGGCTGGAGCACCGGCCAGTAGAGCACGTAGCCGCCGCTTCGATCGGCGTCCACGATTCGCGCGATCGTCGCGATCTCGGCCGGATCGTACGATCGCGAAAGCTCCCAGAACGAGCCGCTCGCCTGGGGCGCGACGAACAGCACCGCGGCGATGCAGACGCCGATCGTCGCGCGCGCGCCGCGCGTCAGCGCGACCAATGCCGTCAGCGCGAGCAGCAGCGGCGCGCTGAAGTGATAGAGCTCGCGGAAGACCGCGAGCTGCGGAACGCGTACGAAGGCCGCCGAGAGCGCGAACCAGAGCGGGCCGTTCGCGCCCGCACATATCCAAGCCGCCCCGATCGCCAGTGCCAACAGTGCGATCGCCTTGCGGCGCGCGAACGCATTCCAGAGAGCGAACGCCCACAATCCGAGACCGCCGATCGCGCGCGCGACGAGCGCGATCCGACCCGCGCCGGATTCGTAGTCGCGAATGTACGAAGCCCCGATGTGGGACGCCCAGAACGCGCCCGAGTTGGCTTGCTCGTAGAGCAGGTTCGTCCGTTCGAACGATAGCGCCGCCAACGGATGGGCGAAGAGTGCGAGGGCGACCGCGAGCGGCGAAGCGAGCGGCGCGAGCAGCGCCGCCGCCACGACGATCCACCGGCCGCGCACGTCCGTCGCGAACGGGACGAACGCCGCCAGCACCAGCCCATCGAAGACGGCGTACTGGAGTTGGCCGATCGAGAGCTGCACCGCGACCAGCAGTCCGAGCGCCGCGATGCGCCGGTTCCCGCCGCGCGCCAGTTCCAACCCGCAGATCGCCACCAGCGGCAACATCGCGTATCCGAACAGATCGCCGATGTGCCCGGCCGCGAACTGATTGGCCACGACCGGCGACGCCGCGTACGCCAGCGACGAGGCCGCCGCGACCGCTAGCGATGCGCCGACGCGCCGCGCGAAGGCGAACGCTCCGATCGCCGCCGTCGGCGCGATGGCGATCGCGAGCGCCTTGAGGCCCGCGACCGAACCGAAGGCGCCGATCGCAAGCGCGATCGTCAACGCTTGCGGCGCCGAGCCGACGTAGAAGTTCGTCTGCCCGAAATTGTTGGCGAGATAGGGATGGAGCGTATCCCGGAAGAGTCCCCAGGCGGCTTCCGGATCCGGCGGCCACGACCAATCGTGGACGAATGCCGGGATCCCGTGGGTCGCGACGAGCGGGCGCAGCATCAATGCGACCGCGACGACGGCCGGCGTCAGCGCCCACGCGAACGCCCGCAGCCTACGCAATCGGCGCGTCGCGGTTGTCCGGCGGGCTCATGATGTTCCGCTCGAACTTCGCGCGGATGGTCTGCCATGCGAGCGGCAGCTCTTCGATGCGCAGCACGTAGGCCGCGGCCAAGAACGAGAGTCCGCCGATCGCGACCTGGCCGAACAGGAACCAGATCTTGTCGACAAGCGTGACCGGCGGAGCGATCCCCATGGCGCCGATCCAGTGGAGGGCCGCGAACATGACGCCCGAGGCCGCCAAGATCTTGGTCGTCGACCAGAGCAACGGACGCCATTCGAAACCGCCGACCAGTCGCCAGACCAGCCCGAGCAGCAACAACGCCTGCAAGCTCTGACTGAGCGAGTTCGCGAGCAGCAGACCGCGCGCGCCCAGGGTCGGCAGCCAGATCAGCGAGAGCATCACGTTGACGACGACCGTGAAGACCGAGATCCCGACCGTCCAGCTGACCTCTTTACACGCGAAGCAACAGCGCGTCAGCACGACGCACGCGGCCAATCCGACCAGACCGACGGCCGCGTACGGGAGCAGGCCGGCGCACAGGTCGGTCGCGGTCGTCTTGAACTCGCCGCGCTCGAAGAGCGTCGAGACGATCGGACGCGCGAGCACCAAGAGCGCGACCATCGAGGGGATCGTGATGAAGTTGACGAGCCGCAGGCCGGTCACCACGCTGTGTCCGACGCCCGAACGATTCGCGCGCGCGAACTGCGCGGCGAGCAGCGGGAAGATCACGGTCGCGATCGCGGCGGCGAACACCTGTTGCGGCAGATTCGTCAGCTTGACCGCGTAGTTCATGCCGGCGATGTAGCCCGGCGTCAGGCTGGATGCGAAGAAGCGGTCGAAGAACAGCGCGACCTGGCCGGCCGCCGAGCCGACCACGATCGGACCGAGCAACAGCCACATATGTTTGAGTCCGGGATGACGCAGGTCGAGCTGGAAGCGGAATCTGCCGATCGTCAGAAAAGCCGGCAACTGCACCAGCAACTGCATGAAGAGTCCGGCCGCCGTACCGTAGACCAGCGCGTAGATGCCGTCGCGACCTGCGAGCCACAATACGATGCCGATGGTCACCAGGTTCACCGCGATCCCGACCATCGCAGTGGCGCGGAAACGGTGGTATGCGTTCAGCATCGCGGAGACGACGCCCGCCAGACTGACGGCCACCACGCTCGGCATGAGCATCTGCGTCATCCGGACGGTCATCTCGAGTTTGGGGCCGCTGAAACCGTGCGCGACGATCGGCACGTAGAGCGGCGCGGCGAAATAGCCGACGATCGCGCAGGCCACCAGGATCAACGCGAGCAGGCTGACGATGGTGTTGGCGAGCCGCCATGCGCCTTCTTCGTCGTCGTGCGCGAGATAGCCGGCGAAGGTGGGGACGAGCGCGCTCACGAGCGCGCCGTTGAAGACGCCGAACAGGATCGTCGGAATGGTGGCGGCCGCGAGGAACGCGTCCAGCTCGACCTGCGTCCCGTAGATGCGCGCGTTGATGACTTCGCGTCCGAATCCCAGGATCGTCGAACCGAACGTCGCGGCGATAACGAACAGGGTCGAGCCGGCGATGCCGGCGGACGCATCGCTCGCGGTCGGAACGGCTCGGAGATGCTGTTTAATGCGCGCCGTCCCGGCGCAGCACGGCCGGGATCGTGCGCAGCACGATCGCAAGGTCGCCGAGCGGCGTCCACGTGGCGGCGTAGCGGCTGTCGAACTCCATCCATTCCTCGAACGAGACGGCGCTGCGGCCGTTGATCTGCCACAGACAGGTGACGCCCTGCGGCACGCTCAGGCGCCGCAACGCGTCGGCGTCGTAGTGCTCGACTTCGCCCGGGAGCGCGGGGCGCGGACCGACCAGCGCCATATCGCCGATCAGCACGTTCAAGAAATTCGGAAGTTCGTCGATGCTGGTGCGACGTAAGAACGAGCCGAGCCGATGCAGCCGCGGATCGTTGCGGATCTTGAAGACCGGCCCGTCGACTTCGTTCAGGTGCGCGACCTGCTCGCGCATCGCGTGCGCGCCGAGCACCATCGTGCGCAGTTTGAGCATCCGAAAGCGCCGTCCGTTATGACCGACGCGCTCCTGGGTGTAGAACGGATTGCCGGGCGAGACGATCGCCACGCCGATCGCGGCCAGCACGACCAGCGGTGCGGTCGCGAGCGCCAGCGCACCGCCGGCGACGATGTCGATCGCGCGCTTGGCGACCCACCACGAAGCCGGGACGGTACGCGTCGCCGGCTGCGCGTGCGGTCGGGTCGCCAGTTCCATCGCTACTCGAACGCCGCCGCCACGGTGAGGCCGACGCGATCCATGCCTTCGATGATGCCGAGTTCCGCGCCCGGACGAGAGCTCAGATGGACGAAGGGGACGAACTCGCGCGTGTGGTCGCTACCCGGCGCGGTCGGATCGCAGCCGTGATCGGCGGTGAAGATCACTTCGTCGCCCGGACGCAGGCGCGCCTCGAGTTCCGGGATCAAGGCGTCGAGCGATTCGAGCGCGTCGCCGTAGCCGCGCACGTTGCGCCGGTGGCCGTACTTCGAGTCGAAGTCGTTGAGGTTCACGAAGATGAAGCCCCGATCGATCCGGTCGAGCAGATCGAACGTCTTTTCCATCGCATCCCGGTTATCCACGACGCGGACGGACGACGCGATCCCGTGACCGCAGTAGATATCGCAGATCTTCCCGACCGCGTGGACGTCGACACCTCGGGCGGCCAGACTGTCCAGCACGCTCGGGGGCGGCTCGATGGCGTAGTCGCGGCGGTTGGCCGTGCGCGAGAAGTTGCCGGGTTCGCCGACGAACGGCCGGGCGATCACCCGATTGACGTTGTGGGGGGCGACCAGCATCTCGCGGGCCTTCTCACACCAATCGTAGAGGGTCGGGAGCGGTACGATCCCCTCGTGACAGGCGACCTGGAAGACCGAATCGGCCGAGGTATAAAGGATGGGGCGTCCGGTCTTCATGTGCTCGTCGCCGAGCTCGTCGATGATCTCGGTGCCGGAGGCCGGCTTGTTCCCGAGGGGCGCCTTCCCCGTGATCGAGGTGAACGCATCGACCAGATCCTTCGGGAAGCCGTCCGGATACGTCGGGAACGGCACGGTCGTGACGATGCCCGCCATCTCCCAGTGCCCGGTGATGGTGTCCTTGCCGCGGCTCCGCTCGCGCAGACGGGCGACCTGGGCCTGCGGCGTGGCGGCCGGCGCGACCCCTTCGATCGAGGTCAAGTTGCCGAGCCCCAAGCGGCCGAAATTGGGTAGATGCAGGCCCCCGTTCCGGCGGGCCACGTTGCCGATGGTATTCGCGCCCGGAGCATCCCCGAAGTCGTTGGAGTCAGGGAGAGCTCCGACGCCGCCGGAGTCGAGCACGATGGTCACTACACGCGTCATATCGGTTCTCGCGTTTCTGCCTTTACGGGCATGCGCCCCCCCGGGGATGCCCGCTAGGCATGAGAGGAGCGCGTCGAGCCGGAAACGTGCGGACCACACGATGAAACTGCTGCGACATTTATCGACGGCGCTGGCGACCGCGCTGCTCTTCGCAGGCGCCGCCTCGGCCGCGCCCGCCCCGACACCTTCGCCCACGCCGGCCGCGCATCGCCTGATGCGACTGAGCGCCGACCGCATCGCGTTCTACTACGACCGTTTCTTGGTCGAAGCCGACGGACACGTGCGCATCACGACCGGCGACGGTTTGACCGTGACCGGATCGACCTTGACGATGGACCTCAAGAACAACCGCTTCATGGTCGCAGGCGGCGTGCACTTGGACTCGCCCAACGGCACCCAGGACGGCGCGGCGCTCGCCGACTTCATGGATTTCAATCGCGTCTACTTCGTCCCGATCACGACCGAGCCGGATCGCTGGACCTTCGAGAACGGCGATTACACGCATCCGCTCAAAGGTCGCGAGATGCCGGGCGACACGTTCCAGTTCCCGGATCTCTCGAAGAACATCCCGTACTTGATGGCGCGCAGCGCGGTCATCGGCGAAAAGGAGTACGTCCGCTTCGCGGGCGTGAACCTGATGATCGGCCGGATGGTCGGCGAGCCGTTGCCGACGTACTACATCACGTACTCCGCCGATCCGCATCTGGCCGAGAACTCGCTCGCGGGCGCGAACTACGACGCCACCTGGCAGGTCGCGGGCAACCGGAACTTCATCACGGCGATCCACTTCCGCTACGATCAGACGAACAAAGAGTACGTCTCGCTCGAGCAGCATTTCGCGTCGAAGAACGCCTACGCGGTCTTCTCCATCAACCCGCTCTCGCAGCCCTCGAAGTTCTACAATCTCGTGACCGACTACCAGGCCGGCGAGAACACCGAGATGCATTCGTTCACCCAGTTCCACACGCTTCAGAACGGCTTCACGACGCCGGCGCAGGAGCAGCACGTCACGAGCATCCGCGTGACCCACGCATTCCCGCAGTTCTCCGCGTCGCTGACGTATCAGACGGTCAACTACTGCCTGCTCGGCACGCAGGACAAGGCGCTCGTACCCGACCTCGGGATACCGGTGACCCAGGCCTGCGGCAACGGGGCCTCGCTGGTCGGCGAACCGATCTCGGTCAGCCACCCACAGACCTGGTCGCTCGACTTCTCGAGCTTCGACTTCCCGAAGAAGCGTTCGCCGATCAAACTGCGTGTGCGGGCCGGCATCAGCTACATCCACGACAACTGCACCAATAACGACTCGGTGACCGACGTTTGTCTCTCCGGCCTCCAGGTGCTCAACGGCGCCGTCTACACGACGATCGGCAGCAAGTACCTCGGCGCGA
>JBEPVY010000014.1:0-28066 GCA_041690835.1 Vulcanimicrobiota bacterium
AGCCAGGGGACATCTCTGAATTGCAATCAGGGGACACCACCGTCTTGCGCTAACAGCTGAAAAAATCGCTGTTCGCCTGCGACCCAGGTCGCAGGTCGACGGAGGGCTACTCGCCCCGGCGCATGATGAGGCGAGTATCGACGGCCGAGGAAGGGGCCAGCGCCGAAGCCGCGACGATCCAGCCCTGGCCCGTGGGGCGGTAGCTAAAGATGCCTACGGTGCGCGGCGGTGCGAGCGCCCGTACTGCAGCTGTTCGATGTCGATTCCGGTCCAGACCGAGACGACGTCGCCGGCGGTAAGCGTCGCGTACCACTCGCTCCATTTTCTGCGCACGACTTCATCGGCGGTTCCGAACCGGCCGGCGATCTCGCGACATTCGGCGAGGCTCGGTGACGGCGGCAGCTCCGTTCGCCCCCAGAGCGTTGCCGTCCAATAGCGGTCGGCGTGCGGCGCGGCGATCTCCAAAACGGCCAGCTCCATCGCCAACATCTTTTCCATCCAGTCGCCCGACGCGGCTTCGACCGCGCTTGCTTGCGGCTCGCGCGTATACGGCCCCGATAGCAGAGCATCCATAGCCAACCCCCTAGCACTGACATCTACGTCCTGCCCGCGAAAAATGCGGCTCAAACGCGCTTGCCCGCTCTGGACCGGCCCGAGCCCAGGATAGCGCCGCACGCCGTTTGAAGACAAGGGCACTTCACCACGCCGACGTAGCTCAGTTGGTAGAGCGCCACCCTTGTAATGTGGATGTCGCCGGTTCAACTCCGGCCGTCGGCTCCAACGCTTCTGCGAGACTCCATGCAAGACGTACAACCGAAGTGGCTCGGGTCCGGGCTCGTGCTCGTATGCAAGAAATGCTCCGAGGAACGGATCCCCGACGAGACGCCGGAGATCGCGAAGAAGCTCGGCGATTTCAGCTTGCGCGATTGGTTGAAGAAACAGCTGAAAGAGCGCGAGATCTGGGGCGGGGTCCGGGTGCTCGGGACCAGTTGCATGGACGTCTGCGCGAAGGGCAAAGTCACCGTCAGCATCGACCCGCAGACGCCCGACGGCGAACCGGAGGTGTTCGTGGTCGACCCGCTAGACGAGCGCGATGCGGTCCTGGAACGCATCCTGAAGCGGTTTTCGTAGACACGAAGAGGGCCCGGACGTTTAGCCCGGGCCCTCTTCGTTTACGGAGCGGAGAACTCGAACTCGCTCAAGTTCTTCTCGATCTTACGTTTCACGCGCTGGAGCGCGTTGTCGATCGATTTGACGTGGCGACCGAGATCGCGCGCCATCTCCTGGTACGACTTCCCTTCGAGATACGATTCGAGGACCTGCGATTCCAGTTCCGAGAGATTCTGGCGGATGCGCTGGCGGATGTCGTCCGAGACTTCTTGCGTCACGACCAGTTCCTCGGGATCCGAGGTCTTCTGTGAAGCCATCACGTCGAGCAGCGTGCGTTCGCTATCCTCGTCGTAGATCGGCTTGTTCAGCGAGATGTACTGGTTGAGCGGGATGTGCTTCTGTCGCGTCGCCGTCTTGATCGCGGTGATGATCTGACGCGTGATGCACAACTCCGCGAACGCGCGGAAGCTGGAGAGTTTGTCGGCTTTAAAGTCGCGAACGGCTTTGTAGAGGCCGATCATCCCCTCTTGGATGATATCCTCGCGGTCGGCTCCGATCAAGAAGTACGACTTGGCTTTGATACGGACGAAGTTCTTGTATTTGTTGAGGAGGTACTCCATCGCGAGCGGGTCGCCGCTCTTCGCGATAGCCACGAGGTCTTCGTCGGGACGTTCGTGGTAGTCCAGTCCATCCGACACGGGCTGGGTCATTGCCATTCTGCCTTTTGCCCCCGGGGGAAAGCGATACGCGCCAATCGCGAGCCGTAGCCCGTCGAGCGCGGCGCATCCATAGGAGTATAGGAGGAGGTCCTCCTCGCGTCAAGGACCTTTTCGACCTTCCGGGTCGGCTTTCGGTTAGGCCCCGCGGCGCTGGCGAAGGGCTTCGTAGAGCAAGATGGCGGTCGCTACCGAGGCGTTCAGGGATTCGGTCTGCCCGTGCATCGGAATCCGAATCGTAAAGTCGCACTCGCGCCGGACCAGCTGCGAGAGGCCGTCCTCGGCCCCCATCACCAGGGCCAGGTCCCGGTCCAGGTCGGCCTCGACCATACTCTGAGAATCCTCGCCCGCGTCTGCGCCGGCGGCCCAGATGTTGGCCTTCTTGAGCGTACGGATCGTATCGGCGATATTGGCGACCCGGACCACCGGCAGGTACTCGGCGGCGCCGGCGGCCGCTTTGCGGACGGTCGCGTTCACCCCGGCAGCCCGGCGCTCGGGGATCACGACGGCCTCCGCCCCGGCCGATTCGGCCGTACGGATGATCGCACCGAGATTGTGCGGATCGGTGATGTGATCGAGCACCACGAAGAGCCGACGGCCCTTACGCGGCGCGCCGAGCACATCGTGCAGGCTCGCGTACGAATAGGGCGCGGCCAGCGCCACACATCCTTGGTGCGCTTTGTACGGTAACTGCGAGAACCAGTCGCGCTCTTCGAAGCGCACCGGGATGCTCGCCGCCTTGGCGTTGTCCAGGATGCGACGGAGCATCGGATCGCGCTTGCGTTCGTCCGAGATATGGATCGCGCGTAGGCGTTCGCCCGCGACCAGTGCTTCGTCGACGGCATGGATGCCGTAGATCACGTCATCAAAATCGAGCGGCGCCTTCGCGCGACGCTGAGGGGAGCCTATCCGGCGACGGTCCACGTGGTGCCATCCTTCGAGTCTTTGATCGCGATGCCGCAGGCCAGGAGCGCATCGCGCAAGCGATCCGACTCCGCCCAGTTCTTCTCCGCGCGCACGAGCTCGCGGGCCGCCACGATGGCCGGAAGGTTCGCGTCGCCGAAATGTTCTTTCAGCTTCTCCCGGATCGCATCGGTCAGTTCGGGTTCGGGAATCGCCGACCAAGCCGCGTTCGGCGTCAGGCCGATCACGTCGAGCAGCGCTTCGTAGACGCCGGCGACGTCGGTGCCGGTACGTTCGAGTTCCGCAGCACGGCCGGCGAGCTTGTGCAGCTCCGCAAGCGCGCCCGCGGTGTTGATATCGTTATCGAGCGCCTCACGCACGACCGACTGCAGGGCTGCCGCATCGCCGCTCTCGCGAACGGGCGCGCGCCGGAGTTGGCGATACGCGGTTTTCAGGCGATCCAAGCTCTGGGCCGCCGCTGCGATCGAATCTTCGGTGAAGTTCATCACCTTGGTGTAACCGGTCTGCAAGAAGAGCAGGCGGATCGCCTGGGGATCGTGTCGGTCGAGCAGATCGCCGAGCGGCTCGAAATTGCCGAGCGACTTGGACATCTTCTTGTTCTCGAACAGCAACAGGCCGCCGTGCATCCACACGTTCGCCATCGGCGGATGCGCCATCAGCGGCTCGCTCTGCGCGATCTCGTTCTCGTGATGTGGGAAGATCAGATCGGCGCCCCCGCCGTGGATGTCGAAGCCGAGGCCGGCCGGATCGAGCAGTTCGCGCGACATCGCGGAGCACTCGATATGCCAGCCGGGGCGGCCGTCTCCCCACGGGGAGGGCCAGAACGGCTCGCCCGGCTTGACGAACTTCCAGAGCGCGAAGTCGAGCGGATCGTGCTTGAACTCGTCGACCTCGATGCGCGCGCCCGACCGGAGTTCGTCGGTGTTGCGGTTCGAGAGCGCGCCGTAGCGCGGAAACGACGGAACGCTATAGTAGATGCCGTCCTTCGTCGCGTACGCGTGACCCTGGGCGATCAGTTCTTCGATCATCCCGACGATAGGCCCGACGTACTTGGTCGCGTACGGCTCTTCGTCGGGCTCGCGCACGCCCAGCCGCGCCATCGCGGCCTTGAACGATGCGTAATAGCCGCTGACGATGTCGTACCAGTTCTCGCCCGTCTCTTTAGCGCGCGCGATGCTCCGATCGTCGATGTCGGTGACGTTCTGGACGTAGGTCACGTCGTAGCCCGAGTACGACAGATAGCGACGGAGCACGTCGAAGAACAGGAACGAGCGGGCGTGGCCGATGTGGGCCTGCGCCGAGGGCGTCAGGCCGCAGACGTAGATGCGGACCTTGTTCTCGACGAGCGGCGCGAACGCTTCGAGCGCACGGGTGCGGGTGTTATATAGCCGCAGCGGCATCGTGGTCTCCCGCGTCGCGCAGACGCAGCAGACGCTCGAGGTCGCCTACCCGTGCCTGCAGGTCGGAGATCATCTGCGCGTTCGGATCCGGCATCTCGACCTGCGGACGATCCGGAACGGCTTTGACGGGCTTGCCGTCCTGCAGCACGACGCGCGCCGGAATGCCGACGACGGTCGCGTTTGCCGGGACGTCTTTCACGACCACCGAGCCGCCGCCGACGCGGGCTCCGTCGCCGACCAGGATGGCGCCCAGCACGGCCGCGTTGACGCCGACCACCACGCCGTTACCGAGCGTCGGATGGCGCTTGCCGTGCGAGAGACTGGTACCGCCGAGGGTCACGCCTTGGTAGACCGTGCAGTCGTCGCCGATCTCGACCGTCTCGCCGACGACGACGCCCATGCCGTGGTCGATGAACAGGCCCTGGCCGATCTGCGCACCCGGATGGATCTCGATGCCGGTGAGAAAGCGGGTGACGTGGGCGAGCCAACGCGGCAACAGCGGGATCCCCCATCGATGCAGGCGGTGGATGAACCGATGCGCGGTCAGCGCGTGGAAGCCCGGGTAGGACAACACGACGTCGAGCCACCCGCGAACCGCGGGATCGCGCTCGAGCGGAGCTCTCAAGTCACCAAGAAATGTTTGAAAGGGCCGGGCCATATCCAACTAGTCTAACCGCACCCGTCAAGCGTCGTCCCTCGACTACGGTCGCTTTGCTCCCTACGCTCGGGATGACACGTAAGGAATTTGTAGCTTTTCTCCCTTGACAGCGCCGTCACTCGGAAGGTTTCGTGCCGCGGAGGGGTTCGAAGGGCTGGCCGTCGGGGCCGTAGGCGATCGGCTCGAGGCCGCGGCCGTGGAGCAGTTTGGAGTTGATCGCGCCGACCCGCATCAGGATCCGATCGTGGCCGAGGAGCGGCGCCAGCAGTTCGAGTGGCGGCCCGGCCTTCTCGCCGGTGAGCGCCATCCGGACCGCACCGTATGCGGCTTCGGGCTCGATCCCGAACTCTTCGGCCATCACTCCGATATCGTGGGTGAGTTGCAGACCGCGCAACTCAGGTTGGTGGTCCACGTACTGCGCGAACGTATCTAAAAAGAAGAGCACGTCGCGCGAGCGCAACCGCTCGAGCTCGAGTGCGGGAACGAGGCAGCCTTCGTTCCGCAAGGCCACGATCGGGGCGAACGCATCGTCCGGCGCGGCCAGTCGATCGCCGTACGCCTCCAGGAAGGTCGCGACCCAGCGCAGCGCCGCATCCGGCGCGGGCTTCTCGAGCAGGCCCCAACCTTGCATCTTGGCCGCGAGTTCGTCGACTGTCATCGCCATCTCAGGCCGGCTCCAAACAGACGACCGCGTACGCGGCGATGCCGGTCCCGTCGCCGGTGTATCCCATGCCCTCGCTCGTCTTGGCCTTCACGCTGACCTGCTGGAGCGAGAGTCCCAGACGTTGGGCGAGATTCTCGCGCATGCGTTCGATGTGGGGTGCCAGGCGCGGTGCCTGCAACACGATGGTCGCGTCGAAATTGGAGATGCGATAGCCGGCGCGCCGTACCTCCGCGCCGCAGAACTCCAGCAGATCCATCGAATCGGCGTCTTTCCAGCGAGCGTCGCTATCCGGAAAGTGCCCGCCCAGGTCGCCCAGCGCGGCCGCGCCGAGCAGCGCATCCGCCAGGGCATGCGCGAGGACGTCGGCATCCGAGTGCCCGAGCGCGCCCTTCTCGAACGGGATCTCGACACCGCCCAAGACAAACCGGCGACCTTCGACCAACCGATGCGCGTCGAAGCCGTGACCTACTCTCATCTACAATCCCTCGCGCAACAGCAGTTCTGCGCGGACCAGGTCTTCTTCAACGGTGACCTTGAAATTCTCGCCCGATGAAGGCACGATCGCGACTTCGACGCCGATCCGTTCGAGCAACGCGACGTCATCGGTCGCTTCGAAGCCTTGGGCGGCCGCTTCGGCGTGGGCGAGATCGAAGTCCGCGCGGGTCGCGAACTGGGGCGTCTGCGCGGCCCAGAGCGCGCCGCGCGGCAAGGTCTCGACGACCGTCATGGTACGCGGGTCGACGATCTTGATCGTGTCGACGACGGGTGTCGCGAGCACCGCACCGCGTCCGGAGGCGACCTTCGCCATCCCGGCGCGTACGTCGCGCGCGCGCACCAGCGGGCGCGCCCCATCGTGCACCAGCACGTGCGTGCACCGCGCGGGCAGCACGTCGAGCGCGCACTTGACGCTCGCCTGACGGGTCGGGCCACCGATCACCACGCGCACCGAGCGCGCTCCGAAGATCTGCTGAGCGAGTTCGCGCATCGGGTCGACGAACTCGGCATCGGTCACGACCACCACGTCTTCGATCTCCGGCATCGCCGCAAGCGTACGCATCGCCCAGCCCGCCAGCGGAATGCCGCCGACGTCGATCAGCTGCTTGGGCCGCCCGAGCCGCGTTCCGCGTCCCGCGGCGACGATCGCCGCCGCCCAGCTCACGATCCGCTCGTATCTTTCTTCAGCCGCGCGAAGACCATCCGGCCCGCGACGGTCTGCAGAACGCTCGTCACCACGACGTCGGCGGCTTCGCCGATGAGCTTGCGCCCGTGCTCGACCACGATCATGGTGCCGTCTTCCATGTATCCGACGCCTTGGTGCGGTTCTTTGCCTTCGCGCATCACCTGGACGTGCATCTCGTCGCCGGGCTGGAGCACCGGCTTCACGGCGTTCGCGAGCTCGTTGATGTTGAGCACGACCACGCCTTCGACGCTCGCCACTCGGTTGAGATTGTAATCGTTGGTCACGAGTCGTCCGTCGGACTCTTGCGCGAGCCGGACCAGTTTCGCATCGACGCTGCCGGGCGGCAGATCGTCGTAATCGCGTTCCGAGATCTCGATCGTGGTCAGCTCGGTCAGACGGTTGAGGACCTCGAGTCCGCGCCGGCCGCGCGTGCGCTTCATCGAATCGAGCGAGTCCGCGATCGCCTGGAGTTCGCGCAATACGAAGCGCGGAACGACCAGCGGGGCTTCCAAGAATCCGGCGGCCACGATCTCGACGATCCGGCCGTCCACGATCACGGAAGTATCGATGATCTTCGGCGCACCGCCGCCGCCGACCGAGACCGCACCGCCACTGACCGGTACGATGCGCGTCTTCGCGCCGACGCGTGCGCCCAGATAGGCGGCGAAGATCGAGACGATGATATAGATGACGATCGCGACGTACGAGCCGGACTTGCCGACGACGGCGACCGGGATGAACTCGAACACGATCGACTTGAGCAAGAGCGCGATCACCAGGCCGACGATCAGGCCGACCGCACCGCCGGCCAGCTCGCTCGGCGCGAGCCGTTCGATGGCGGTCTCGACGATCGTCAGTTCGCCTTCGAAGAGCGATTGGGCGAGCGGTGCGAGCAGTACGCCGATCAGCGCGCCGACGACCGGCGAAAGGATCAGGAACGTCCACTGCAACGCATCGCTTGCGAAGTGCAGGGCGAAGATGTTGAGGTAGGCTTCGCGCCCGAGCAAGAAGCCCGCCACCGCGAAGATGATCGCGAAGACGGCGCGAAGGACGGCGCCGGAGAGCGCCCCGCCTACCCGAACGTTACGAACGCCGCGCATACGTCGTTGGCCACGAAACGGCCCCGCCGGGTGAGGCGCACGCGAGCATCGTCGGCTTCAAGCAAGCCGGCGCTTCGATATTCTTCGACGATCGGTGCGTAGAACTCAAGAAAATCAAGACCGTATCGCTCTTTGAACGCTTTCGGCACAACCCCTTGCGCGGTCCGCAAGGAGAGCATCGCCGCCTCGCCCGCGCGGCGCACACCTTCCAGGCACTCCTGCTCGGACGGTATCGGGGCCCTTGACGTCGCCGAGGTGACGTAGGCGTCGAGTTCGCGCGTGTGTACGCTGCGGATGCCGTCGCGATAGGACGCCGCCCCGACACCTAGGCCGAAATACTCACCGTTGTTCCAATAGTTCTCGTTGTGCTTGCAGCGGTGACCGGGTCTTGCGAAGTTGGAGATCTCGTAGTGCTCGTAGCCGGCCGCCTCGAGGAGGTCGATCGCATCCCCGTAGAGATCGGCTTCGAGAGCGTCGTCGGCAAACGCCCGCGGTTCGCGCAACTGCCAGGCCGCGTAAGGCGTACCTTCTTCTACCGTCAGGCCGTAGGTCGAGATGTGATCGACGCCGAGCGCGATCGCACGTTCGAGACTCCGACGCCAGCTCGCGCGCGTCTGCCCGGGGACCGCGAAGATAAGATCGAGCGAGACCGATCCGATGCCGGCCGCGCGCGCTTGCGCGACGACGGCCGCGACCTGCTCGGGCGTGTGTTTGCGTCCGAGCGTCGCGATCTCCGGCTCTTCGAACGACTGCACGCCGATCGAGACGCGGGTGATCCCGGCCGTGCGGTAGATGGCGAAGTCGTCGTCGCGAACCAGTTCGGGGTTGACCTCGGTCGAGATCTCGGCGCCGTCCGGCAGGGCGAAGCGCTCTCGCAGGCGCGCGGTCAGCGCAGCGAGCGTCGGCGCGTCATATGCGTTCGGCGTTCCGCCGCCGTAGAAGATGGTACGCGCGGGCGCCGCGGCCGTCGCGGCGATCTCGGCTTCGAGCGCGCGAAGGTATTTCTCGGACGCACTGCGCCGATGCGGCCACTTCGCGAAGTCGCAGTACGGACAGATGTACGGACAGAACGGGAGGTGGACGTAGACGCCGAGCGCCGCGCTCGGGTTCACGTCGCGATCGCGCAGATTCCGACGGCGCCCGGCCCGATGTTGACGGCGATGGTCGTCCCCACTTCCGCGGTCGAGATCTCCGCCTGCGCGCGCAGGCGCGAGCGCAACAGCGTCTCGAGCGTTTTGGCGACGTCCGGCGCTTGCGCGTGCGCGATCGTGACCTTCACCTTCTTATCGTCGCCGAGTGCGCGCACGACCTGATCGACGATGATCTCTTGCGAACGTTCGAAACTCCGGCTCTGACCGGCCAAGCCGACCGCGCCATCGTCTCCGACGCGCAGCACCAGGCTTACGCCCATCAATCCACCGAGCGCGACCAGCGCCCGCGGTAGCCTGCCGGTCCGGCCCAAGAACGAGACGTCCGGAATCGCGAAGAACGCCTGACCGCGCAACCGCGCGCGATCGCCGGCGGCCGCGACGGCGGCTTGATCGCCGCCCGCCTGCAAGGCCCCGACGGCCTCCATCGCGACCAGCCGGAAGAGCGCGGAGGCACACGTCGAGTCGACCACCCGCACCTTAGGGCCGAACGGCGCGCCCGCTTCGCACGCGTTGGCGTAGGTGCCCGAGAGTTTCGCCGCGACCGTCATGGCCACGACGTCATTGCCCGCGTCGACGTGACGTTTGAATATCTCGGCGAACTGCTCCACGCTCGGTGGCTCGGTGGTCGGCAACTCTTTGACGGTCGCCATGCGCCGGTAGAGGGCGGCCCGGTCGATGTCGACGCCGTCGCGCAGGCGTTGCTCGCCGAGCACGACCCAGATCGGCACGATCTCGACGCCGAGCGCGCGCCCTTCTTCGGGCGTGATATCCGCGGTGCTGTCGAGAACGAGTGAGACGGGCAACGGGTCCTGCTTCCTAGTCGGTCGCGCTGAAGATGCCGACGGCGCCCGGCCCGGCGTGCACCGCGATGACCGGCCCGGCCTCGAGGATCTCGAGCAGCTTCGGTTCGACGCCGCCGAGCTTCGCGCGAAGCTGTTCGAGGACGCTTCGGCCGAGTTCGAGCGCGTTCGTGTGCATCACCAGATAGCGCGCGCGCGCGACGTCCGGTGTGTTCTGCAACGTCAGGTCGAGCATCGCTTCGCGCGCCCGCGCCATCGTACGGACTTGGGCTTCGGCTGCGACCTCACCGTCTTTGAGACGCAGCACGGGAACGATCTTCATCAGCGAGCCGATCAGGGCTTGGGCCTTGCCGATGCGGCCGTTGCGCTGAAGATGCGAGAGATCGGGAACGCACGCATAGAGACGCTGGGTCGTCTCTTCGTGTTCGATCGCCACCACGATCTCGTCGAGCGTCCTGCCGGCCTGTTGGAGTTCGTGTGCGAGCAGGATCTGCATGCCGAGCCCACCGGCGGCGGTCTCCGAGTCGACGATCCGGATGGTCGCATCGGGAAATGTCAAAGCGGCTGCGCGGGCGGCGTTGATCGTGCCGGAGAGCTTGGAGGAGACCACGATGCAGAGGATCTCATCTCCGCGATCGACGGCCGGCTTGAACGCCTCGGCGAACATCGCGGCGGTCGGCTGGGAGGTGGTCGGGAGGACGCTCTCGGCCGCGAGTTTGGCGTAGAACTGCGGGCGCGTCAGATCGATGTAGTCGCGAAAGCTCTGGTCGCCCCACAGGACCATCAGCGGGACGACGGTCACGCCCAGTTCGTCGGCGCGTGCCGGCTCGATATCCGAGGTGGAATCGGTGACGATCGCGATCGCCATCAGGCGTCCTTCACCACGTGTCCCGCGACGAGTTCGGAGATCTTGCCGATCACGTCGTTACGAACTTCTTCGATCGCCAGGTTGATCGAGTTCTTGATCGCGTTACGCGACGCGCGTCCGTGGGTGACGATGCAGTTGCCGCGCAAGCCGAGCAGGGGTGCGCCGCCGATCGTCTCGTAGTCGTACTTCTGGCGCATCTTGCGCAGCGACGGCAGCATCAGGGCCGCGCCGAGTTTGGCGAAGACGCTCCCGCCGAGCATGGCGTCGCGGATGACCGAGACGAGCGTCGAGATCAGGCCCTCACTGGTCTTGAGGACCACGTTGCCGACGAAACCGTCCGCGACCACCACGTCGGCCTCGTTGCGGAACATATCCTTGCCTTCGACGTTGCCGATGAAGTTGATCGGCGCTTCGTCGAGCAATTTCGCGGCTTCGAGGACGAGCGCATTGCCTTTGCTCCGCTCCTCGCCGACCGAAAGGATGCCGACGCGCGGGTTTTCGATGTGGAGCGCCATCT
Source organism: Vulcanimicrobiota bacterium (assembly GCA_041690835.1). Lineage (GTDB taxonomy): Bacteria > Vulcanimicrobiota > Vulcanimicrobiia > Vulcanimicrobiales > Vulcanimicrobiaceae > JALYSX01. Next base: position 11,089 of record JBEPVY010000014.1, read on the forward strand.
GCGCATAGGCGGAGCCCATGATGCCGAACTGCTCGAGCCACTCCGCACGACAGTCGACATTCGCGCCCGAGTCGAGCAGGACGGTCGGCCCTTTGAGGGCCGGCCAGACGGTCGCGATCGCGGGGCGCGCGATGCCTTCGATGGTACGCAGTTTGATCAAGGCGATCGCGAGGAACGCGCCGCTGTTGCCGGCCGAGACGACCGCGTCGGCCTCACCGCTCTTGGCCATGCCGACCGCGATCCCGAGCGAGGTCTTGTCCGCTTGCCGGAGCGCCTGGGATGCATGCTGATCCATCGGCACTTCGTCGGGCGCGTGCACGACCCGGACCTTCGTCGCGTCCGGGCCGATCAGTAGCGGACGGATCTTGGCTTCGTCCCCGACCAGAACGATATCGGCGTCGTACTCGCGGGCCGCCAGCAGCGCACCCGCGACGATCTCGCCGGGGGCGTTGTCGCCGCCCATCGCGTCGACGGCAATGACCGGTCGCGTTCTACTCATCGATGGAAATCCAAAACTCCGCGTTCTTCATACCGCCGTAATAATATTCGACTTCGACGTCCGGAAACGCCGCCTGCATCTCTTCGCTCATTTGCCGGGCGTCCTTCTCCGTTTGGACGCCGCCGTAATAAAGAGTGACCAGGCCGCCGCCGGCCGCTCCGAGCGCGTCGAGCGCCGCCTTGGTCGCGCCGGCGAGCGAATCGCCTGCGTGAAGCGCTCCGGCGACGAGCGCGGCAGGCTTTCCCTCGGCGACCGTCACGCCGCCGACGGTCGCGTCCTTGCCCGCGAAAAAGACCTGGCCCGGCCGGGCACGGTTGGCCGCCGCCATGATCGCCTCGTCGCTCGGCAGCCCGTCGGCCGTCGCCCGGAATGCGAACAGCCCGGCGATGCCTGCGACCGGATCGGCGGTCGGCAACACGTGGATCGTCTTGCCGGTCAGGCCGGCGACCTCGCGGGCCGCGAGTGCCACGTTCTTGTCGTTGACGAACAGGTAGACGTTCTCGGAAAGGCACTTGTTGGTCGCCAGGAGCAGATCCCGGACGCTCGGGTTCTTGTGGCCGGAGACGACCACTTCGGCACCCAACTCGCGCGCGATGCGCTCGAAGCCCGGGCCGGGGACGACCGCCACGATCGAGTGCGAGAGCGACGGCTTGTCGACGACCAACACGTTGTGCTGCTGTTCCATATTATCGACTTTGACGCGGGTCAACTCGCCGTGTCCGGCGGCGATCTCTTGGACCCGGGCCGGATCGTCGGTGTGAATGTGGACCTTGATGGTGGGCGGAGCGCCGATCACCAGCACCGACTCACCCCGCGGTTCGAGCAGACCGCGCAAGTCCGAAACGCTGCAGGTCGCCTTCTCGAGGATGAACTCGGTACAGAACTTGTTCTCGCCGACGACCTGAGACTGGGTGAAGACCTTCTGTTTGCCCGGCCGATGCGGGAAGAGCGTCGCTCGGACTTTGGTGTCGGGCAGAAAGCGGAGCACGCCTTCGAAGAAGTAGACGAAGCCCGCACCGCCCGAGTCGACCACCCCCGCCTCCTTGAGGACCGGCAGCTGTTCGGGGGTCCGGTCGAGCGCCTCGTTCGCCGCCCGCAGAACGCCATTGGCGAAGCGATAGAGATCGGGCTCGTGGATGGCTTCGCGGTAGGCCGCCTCGGCGGCCGCCTCGGCGACCGAGATGATGGTCCCCTCGACCGGCCGGAGCAGGGCGGCCCGGGCGGCCGCGACCGCCTCTTTCATGCCGGTCGCCAGCATGAACGTGTCGATCTCGCTGCGATGCCGGACGTGGTGGGCAAATCCGCGGAGCATCTGGGAGATGATGACCCCGGAGTTCCCGCGGGCTCCCATCAGGCTGCCGTGGGCGGCGGCAGCTGCGACCTCGGAGAGCGGTGCGCCATGGATCTTACCGGCCTCGAGGGCGGCGGACCGGACGGTCAGGTACATGTTCGTGCCGGTGTCCCCGTCGGGGACCGGAAAGACGTTCAGGTCGTTCAGGACCTGGCGGTACTTCCTCAGGAAATAGGTCCCGGCGGTCAAAAACTTGGCATAGGCCCGGCCGTCGAGAGAGGTCACGTCCATCAGCCCCCGGTCTTTGGGGAGACCGCCTAGAATCCTTGCGCCCCGACCCGCCTCCATGATACTATCCCGAGGTTGCGCCGCTCTGTTGGCGCTGTCCATGCATTTTCTAAGGGGAACTGGTTCGATGGCGAAGCGTTGCGATGTCTGCTCGAAGGGTCCGATGGCCGGCAATAACGTCAGCCATGCGATGAACAAAACGCGTCGCCGCTGGCTGCCCAACCTCCAGTCGGTCAAGATCAACGACCGCGGCACCCACAAGACCGCCCGCGTCTGCGCGCAGTGCCTGCGCAGCAAGCGCGTCACCCGCGCCGTCTAACCGACCCGCGAAAGCGATTTCCAACGACCGCCGGCAGCTTGCCGGCGGTCGTTGTGTTATATCCGGCGGATGATGCCGGCCATGATGATCGCGTGCGAACGCGTGTCGACAACCGCGAACGCAAACGGCCGATCCACGCGGAACGGCGGAATCACGCGTTGCGGTCCCTGAATCACGACAGCGACCGTCAGAGCCGCCATGCGCACCCCTCGCTCGTCGACGTCGATCGCACACCGCTGGTATGCGATGGTGAACCCGATCCTCGCTCTTCCGAAGATCGGCGCAAAATCGGCGTCGGCAGAGAACGCGTTCGCCATCCCCAGTCCGGAGAGAATGCTCGTGAGATCGGCGGACGAATGCGCGGCGAATCGCGGCAGCGTCAGTAGAATATCGGTCGTGGGGAACGACACATTGGCCCGGGCCATAGCGCCCGAAAGGGTTGCGACACCGATGCCGTGCTTCGGAAGCGCTACGATCATCGCGTTCCCATCGGTGAACGGCAACCGCACGTAGCGAGCGGCGCCATCCTCGGTGTAGCCGACGTTCGCGCTTTCGTGCATCAGCGGAATACGTTCGTCGCCACCCGTCGCATGGAAAAGGTCCGATCTGGTCTCCGATCTGGGGAACGGGTGCGCCCAGTTGACGTCATAGGAAAATGCGTTCGCGGCGAGAGCCTTGACATCGACCAGGCGGCGCAGCGCTACCCTGCCCTTCGTGAAGTGAGCGACCCAACGCCCGATCTCACCCGACGTAGCCGGCGAACTGAAATCGCGCACGTTGACGCCCGCGCCGTAGTCACGCCCGACGTTCGATACGAACTTGGGGTCGGGCCGAAAGCCCCGGTCGAGCCAAATGCTGTTCCCGCTCACCAGCCCCGGAACGTCGGGCGGGGGAAACGCTGGGGCAACGGGATCGATTGCAAGCGTATCGTCGATACCGCGCCGCGTCTCGCCGCGCGCCCCCGTGGCCAGCATTCCGAAGAGCTGCCGGATGCCGAACGGCGAGACCAGCACGATGCCGTTACCTTTCGCGGTAGCGACGGCCGATGCGATCTTGGCGTCGGCAGCCTGCTGCGCAAGCGTGACGGGCGCGAGCACGGGTGGACCGGCGACAACGGCCGATCTCGCACACGAGGCGAGCGCCAGGACGCAGAGGGCGGCCCCGGTTATTCGAATAGATCGAGTCTCCAGTCGTTGCATTGCATCATGTGTCCCTTCGGGTACTCGAACGTTCGCTCGCCTCGATTTGTGAAACCGGATTTCTTGCAGACCTTGTTCGACGGAAGGTTCGAGATCGAGGGGAACGCGTGGAGAAAGCGATTCCGCCGCTGGGCGCTTGCCACCGTAGCGACCGCCAAGGCGGCCTCGGTGGCGATCCCTCGGCCCGCGTACGCCGGCAGCACGAACCAGCCCGTTTCGTAGACGCGCTCGCCATCCCAGATCGTGTCCCAATAGCCGATGGTTCCGACCGGTTCGTCGCCGAGTCGGATCGCGAACATCCCCTCGGTCGTGGGTAAGGCCATGAAACGTTGATGGCGCGCGTCCATCTGCTCCGGTGTCTCGGGGCCGCCGACGTGCTCCGTCATCGCCGGATCGCCGAGCGTCAGCCGCAAGATCGCGAGGTCGTCCGACGACCACGGGCGCAAAACGATCGCCATCTCAGACGGCCGGCGAGTCGACGGCGCGGATCTGCGCCAGCGTGCGCGTGATGTCGTTCGGTTCGAGCGTGACGAGATATTCGAGGCGCAGGTGCGAGGCGTCGATGCTCTTGTGGAGGACGGCGCAGAGGACCGGGCCGCGACGGCTGGGTGCGAACGAGAGCGCGAGCAGGCCGTCGGCGAGCGCGAACGTGCGCATCGGACCGTTGCCGGAGTTGATCTCGGTGAGATACTCCGCGAGGTCGCGCAGTTCGTAGACCGCGAGTTCGAGATCGAAGGCGGCTTCGATCGGCGGCGCGCTTGCGTGCGCGCGCACGTGGAGCAGATCGAGCCCTTCGGGCTCGGCGACGTCGGGATGTTTGTAGCCGAGCAGTTCGAGACGAAGATTCGCCGCGTCGCCGGAGCCGAAAGATACGTCGCCGGTCATCGCGTCGGTCCCTCGACTCTGGTCGCTTCGCTCCCGACGCTCGGGATGACAAGGAGCACTATCGCCCGCACGCCTAACCGTAGATGATCTTATGCTTCGGTGGGGCGAACTTGAGGCGGGGGCCGTCTTGGGCGGTGGGCTTGATCATCTCGGAATCGACGTTGCTGCGCTCGCAGAAGCGCATCGTGCGTTCGTCGTCGACGTGATAGCCGAGCGGATTCCATTTCGAGAGAGCGGCGACCGGATCGACGCTCGCGCCGCCGTAGGTCCCCGTATTCGCGACGGCACGCGCGCACAGCGCGCTTGCGAGCAACGTCGCCGCGAACGGTGATGCGCCGAGCCCGATGAAGATCGCCATCGATGCGGCGAACGTGTCGCCCACGCCGTGCGCCGGATAGGCCGGATAGTAGGGTGCCGTGATCTTGTGGTAACTGTAGCCGTTGGAGAAGAGCAGTTTCGTGCGGTGCTTCTCGCCGTCGCGTTCGAACGAAGTGATCGCGATCGACTCCGGCCCGAGATCGAAGAGCCGGTTCAGGTATGCGTGCTCCGACATGTCGGGATCGCCACCGCCGATCAATACGTCGGCCTCGAAGCGGTTCGGCGTGATGATCTGCGCCATCGGTAGCAACAGCTCGCGAATCGCACGGGCGGTCTCTTCGCTGACGTAAAGGCCCTTCTGAAAGTCGCCGATCACCGGATCGAGGACGACCACGCCTTTGTAGTCGCGTAGTTGGGTCGCGACGATGTCGACCAGGTTCGGCTTCGGCAGATACCCGACAATCACGATGCCCGGGCGCTGGCTGATCAGGAACGCGACGTCGCGGCGGAACTGGAGCGGGTCGGCGATCGCGGACGAGCGTCCGGCGAAGCCGCCATGGGCGCTTGCGAACATGGTTGGCACGTGGATCAAACGCGCGCCCAGAGCGTTGGCGATCGCGAAGGCGGCCTGATTGCCGAGGAAGCCCATGCCGACGCTGTTCTGAATGCTTCCGATCAGCGGGAAGCCGATGGTGTCGTCGTTATTGCGATTCAAGCGAGTCCCATCCCGTCAGGACGACCGGTGTTTCGAGGCCATCTTCGCCCCGCAGAACGATGTCGCCCTCGGCCCGGAAGACCCCGACTTTGAAGAGTTCTCGGCCGAAGCGGGCCCGGAATCGCGCGGCCAGATGACGGTAGGCTCGCCCATCCACGGCCGCCAGCAGCTCGTACTCCTCGCCGCCTGCGAGCGCGAACGCTTCGGGCGTGACGCCGAGCGCGTGCGCCGCGTCCTGCGCCGCATGGCAGATCGGAAGCGTCTCCAGGACCGCGCCCACGCCGGAACGCGCGCACATCCGCGTCAGGTCCGTCGAAAGCCCGTCCGAGATATCCATCATCGCGTGCACGTAGGTCGAAGCCGCGAGCCAGCGGCCTTCCTCGAGTCGTGCGACCGGCGCGCGATAGGCTTGTAACGCCCACGCGCTCCGTTCGTCTTCGAGCGCGATCTCGCCGCGTAAGACGCACAGGCCGGCGCGGCTCGCGCCGAGCTTCCCGGTGGTGACGATCGCGTCGCCCTTCTTCGCTCCCGATCGCAATTTCAGCCGGGTCGGACTCGCTTCGCCGATCAGCGTCAGCGCGAGCGTCACCACCGGTGCGCGCGTCACGTCGCCGCCCGCGATCGTGCAACCGGCGCGCAGCGCCGAAGCGGCGATACCGCGATAGAGTTCGAGCAGCGATTCGCGCTCGCAGGCGCCGGGAACACCGAGCGCGATCGTCGCCAGCACCGGGCGCGCGCCCATCGCCGCGAGGTCGCTCAAGTTCGCTTCGAGCGCGCGCGCACCGATCTCGCGCCAGGTCATCCAGTCCGGATTGAAATGGACGCCTTCGACCAGTGCGTCGGTGGTGACGACGCTCCGGTTCGAACGCGAGGGTTGCCAAACCGCCGCATCGTCGCCGATGCCGACGAGCACGTTCGAACGGGCCGGCGCGACGATCTCCGCCAGCGCCGCGATCAGCGCGTCTTCGTTCAATGCAGTAGCGAGCGCATCCGACGCACGCTCGCACCCGGGTCGGGCGTGCCGAAGATGGACGAACCCATCACCAGCGCCGAAGCGCCGGCCGCCACGATCTCGACGATGTTGCTCTCGCCGACGCCCCCGTCGACCTCCAACTCGCAGGCGGGATTGCGGTCGTCGATGAGTTCGCGGGCTTGGCGCAGCTTCTCGATCGAGCGCGGGATGAACGACTGGCCACCGAAGCCCGGGTTCACGCTCATCACCAGTACGAGGTCGCAGTCCTCGATGATATCCTCGAGCATCGCGACCGGCGTCTGCGGGCAGATCGCGATGCCGGCCTTCGCGCCGATCTTACGGATATGCCGGAGCAATCGCTGGGCGTGCGGGGTCGCTTCGAGATGGAAGGTGATGATGTCGGCACCGGCGTCGCGGAAATCGTCGACGTAGCGCTCCGGTTCGACGATCATCAGATGCGCGTCGAAGGTCTGTTCGGAGAGCTTGCGCAGATCGCCGATGATCTTCGGACCCCAGGTGATGTTCGGCACGAACCGCCCGTCCATCACGTCGAGATGGAGCCAATCGGCATCCGAAACGGCGGCGACCTGTTCTGCGATCCGGGCGAAGTCCGCCGAGAGGAGCGATGGGGCGATCTTGGTCACGGTTGGGCACCTATCTTCTTCGGTTTCTCGTCGTAGACGGCGCTCGGCTCTTCGCCGAGCACGGTGGTGCCGACTTTGGCGCCGTTCACGAACATCGAGACGACCGACGAGCCGACCGAGGTCACCGTGAAATCGAACTTCTGCCCGGCCTGTGCGTAGGCGTCGAAGAGATCGTAGTTGCCGGTCGCATCCGAGACGGCGAGACGCACTTTCAACTGCGATCCGGCGGCGATCCCGCCGGGAACCGGCACTGAGACGAGCAGATGGACCTGACGTATGATGTAGCCGGATTCGTGCGGACCCGCGCTGACCTGGATCGAGACCGGATCGTACGAGTTGACCTTGCTCCCGGCGACCGGCACCTGACGCGCGACCTGGCCGTGAGCCGGGCCACCGGATCCGAGCGGCGTCCAGACGATCTGCCCGATCTTGAGGCCGGCTTTCCCCGCCGCGGCGCGCGCGTCGTCGACGCTCGAGCCGACGAAGTTGGGTACGCGCAAGGTCGCCGCGCCGCCACTGCTGAGCACGATGTCGACCGGATCGCCTTCGCCGACGTTCGCAAGCGGTGCCGGATTCTGGTCGACGACATGGCCTTCCGGAACGATGTCGCTCTTGACATAGGTGGTCTTGCCGAGCTGCAGGTGCGTGCGCGCGAGATCGACGTCGACCTCGCGCTGCGATTGGTACCGTAGGTCGGGCATCAGATGAGCGATCATCCCGGAGGAGACCACGAACGAGACCTGGCGTCCCTCGCGGACGGCGGTTCCCGCGCCAGGCTGCTGGTTCGTCACGACGTCCTTCGGATACTTATCGCTGGTCGCGTGCGAGACGACCGCCGAAGTGAGATGCAGGCGTGCGATCTCGGCGCTTGCGTCCCCGCTCGTCTGACCTACGAACGAAGGAACCGTCACCGTTCCGGCCGGCGGCGACACGAACAGGTAGATCGCATGTCCGAACCAGACGGCGACACCGACGAAGGTCGCCAGGACGATCGGGAAGACCCAATCGCGCGGCACGTACTCGTGTAGCCGTTCTCGCCAATCCGCCACTACGCCATCGCCTCGAGCGTCGCGTCGGAGAGTTCGACATTGGTGAAGACGTGCTGGATATCTTCGTGATCGTCGAGCGCGTCGAGGAAGCCGAACGCGTCTTCGGCATCCTTGCCTTCGGGGTGGATCTTCTGCTTGGCGCGCGAGCCGAGATAGACCGCCGAGATCTTGAAGTCGCGCGCTCGCAAGGCGTCGCGAGCGGCCGAGAGCGCGGTCGGCTCGGTGTAGATGAAACAGCCTTCTTCGGCATACTCGACATCGACCACGCCGTCGACCAGCGCATCCTCGGTGAACGCATCCTCGGGCTTACCCTGGGCGCCGCACTCGACGATGCCGACCGCGTCGAACATCCAGCCGACCGCACCCGGTTCGCCGAGCGTCCCGCCGTTCTTGGTGAAGAGAAAGCGCAGTTCACCGGCCGTGCGGTTCCGATTATCGGTCGCCGCTTCCACGATCACCGCCATGCCGTGCGGACCGTGCCCTTCGTAGTGCAGCTCTTCGATCTCGCGCTCGCCGTCCTGGCCGGAACCGCGTGCGATGGCCCGCTTGATGTTCTCTTGCGGCATGTTGTTCTCGCGCGCCTTATCGACCGCCATCTTGAGGCGATAGTTCGCCTCCGGGTCGGCCGACCCGGATCTCGCCGCAAGGATGATCTCCTTGCTCAACTTCGTGAACAGCGCCCCGCGCTTGGCATCCACCTTGCCCTTTTTGAGCCGGATATTATGCCACTTCGAATGTCCAGACATAGCCGCTCCCTCTTCTCCGAACCGGGTCGCGGCCCCTCAAGGGGACGCGAACGCCGCTAAATCACCCAGCGGTCGAGCCACATCCGGGCGTGCCAGGCGTCCCAAGTGATGTGCGTGCCGGCCAGCACCGGATAGAAGAATACGAATGCGAGCGCGACCGCCACGGTGTAGAGGCCGATGCCGGCGCCGGCGAACCAGCGCCGGGTCGGGTCGTCCTTAAAGCGGTTCCAGAGCCACTGCAGCGCGATCGCGTTGCAGATACAGATCAACGGCAGATCGACGTAGAAATGATAGGAGAACGCCAGCCGTGGCGATCTGAACCACGGTAGCCACTGGATCAGATACGTCAGGACGATCAACGCGTAGCCTTTGTTCCTCCGCGTCCACGCGAGGAAGCCGACGAACGGGACCGCGATCAGCCCGAACCACATCATCAGCGGATTCGGCAGCGAGAGCACCTCGGAGACGCAGCACGCCTTGCCGTTGCCGACGTCGGCGCCCTTGCGGAAGTCGTGATAGTAGTACGCGACCGGACGAAGATCGATCGGCCACGCCCACGGCAGCGACGAGTACGGATGGGTCGCGACCAGGGTCGAGTGATAGCGGTACATCGAGAACTGGCGCTCGACCACGTCGCTTGCGCTCTTGATATCGACCTGGCGGTGGAGGTCGGGGATCCAGGCAAGTCCGTACACGGTCGCCGAGACGAACACGATCGTCGAGATCGCGACGTCGAGCCGGAAGCCGCGCGGATTCCCCCAGAGCAGCGCACGACGGGTCGCGAAGTACTGCTGGAGCCAGACGCCGATCACGACGACGAAACTGACGCCGAAGCCCATCACGCCGTACCACTTGCTCGCGACCAGCGCGCCCAAGGCCAGCGTGAACATGATCAGCCAAAGGCGTGCGTCCTTGCCGTTCTGGCTCGCGTCTTTCGCCGTCAATAGGCCCGGCGTAAAGGTCGCTTCGCCTTCGGGCGTCTTGTATTGAACGGTCGCATCGCGCGCGTAGGCGATCTGCAGATCGTCGTCGGTATAGAGCAGGCCGTTCGCTTTGGACTGCGTGCGCCCGGCGACGCGCGGAGTCTTGGCGTTGGAGTCGAGCACGCCGCCGTCCGGCGTTTCGAGCACGACCGAGCCGTCGGCCGCGCGCGTCGCGTACGAACCATCCGGATACGAGATCTCGGACTTGGGGCTCGGGTAGAGCCTCGGCAAGACGATCAGGCGCAAGACCAGGTAGAGCCCGAAGGCAGCCCAGACGCCGGCCGCCAGACCCGCCAGGAACGTCTGGTGCAGCAGCCAGGTCGTGAGGACGAGGCTCCCACCGATGCAGACCACGAGCGAGCCGACGCCCGCGATCAGCGCGGCGCTCTCTTCGGCCGGCGGCGTCGCTTTGCGCACGTTGACCTGTGCGGCGATCCAGAACCGGTAGAACGCGTAGACGGCTGCGAGCGCGAAGAAGATGACGAAGCCTTCCGGCGTCGCGATCCGCGACTGTACGAAATGCATCCCGTCGAACAGGAAGAAACTGGTCGCGATCGTCGCGAAGACGATCGAGCCGGTGATCCGCTTGGCGAAGACGTAGAGCAGCACGATCACGAGCGCGCCGAAGACGACGTCGAGGAAGCGCCACCCGGCCGCGTTGTCGCCGCCGTGCAGCCCGCCGAACATCGTCATCGAGAGCGTCACCAAGAGTTTGGTGAGCGGCGGATGGGTGTTCTCATAGATCGGCAGATTCTTGCTCAGGTACTCCTCGCCGGCGCGCGCGAAGTAGATCTCGTCGAAGATCTTGTCGGTGATCTGGGCGTAACCGATATACGAGAGCACGAACGAAATTGCGCCCATGCCGCCCGCGATCGCCCAGTCGATCCAGCTCCGCATGCCGACCAGACCCTCGTGCGGATCGAACCAACGCTGCGGCTTGCGCTCCTTTTCGACCGCCAACAAGGGTGACGATTTCCAGGTCGGACTCGGCGCCGCCGGCGCGTCCTTCTTGGCGGCCGATTCGCTTCCCAAGAACAGATAGCCGAGTATGAAGAACGTCGCGACGTTGACCAGCGAGAGCAGATGATCCGGCAAGCCCCACAGGTCCTGACGGTCGACCGGCAGGTGCTGCTCGGCCGCCAGCATGTATTGCAGCGAATACTGGAGATTGAACCAGGTCACGACCGAGAAGACGAGCGCGGCCCAAAGGTAGCGCCGTCCGAACGTGATCGAGGCGATCGTGAAGAGCAGGCCATCGAAGATGTATCGCTCGTGCATGCGCGAGGCCAGGATGAAGAACGCCAACAACAACAACGCTCCGCTCTCGAGGAACGCCTGTGCGGTCCGCGTCTGCACGTAGCGCCACAGGATCAAGGCGGTGGCGGCGAGCAGCAGTCCCCACGACCAGATCGACTGCGGTATGAAGAAGATCGGCAGGATGTCCGACTGCCAGAACGCCGTCTTGATGCCCCAGAGATTGAATGCGTTGGCCGAACTGACCGGATACTCGGACAGGCCGAATGCGTATTTGTTCCAGAGCCAGCCGAACGCGTCGACCGGATTCCAGGTCGGATGGAACGGCAACGTGAGGAAGAGCGTCAGGACCAGGCTCGAGACGATACCGTAGGCGGTCGCCTTCAGGCGCATCTCGCGCTTGGCGACGTCGACGAACGCGAATGCGAGGAAGAGCGGGATCAGGATCGCGGCCTGCGGTTTGATCAGCAGCGAGTACCCGAAGAGCACCCAGGCACCGCCGATAAACCAGGGCGCGCGTTCGGTCTCGTCGTCGGAGCGGAGCAACAGATAGAGCGTGAGCAACGCCATGCCGCCGGCGATCGAATCGACCTGGCCCCACATCGCGGAGATCAGGATCACGACCGGGTTGAGCACGAAGAGCGCGGCCGCACCGAGCGCCCAGCGTTCGTCCGCGAAGCGGCGCACGAGTTTGAAGAGGACGATGCCGACCAGCAGATCTGCCAGGACGGCCGGGAGCTTCACCAGCACCCGTAGGACCGTGTAGCTCGGGTCGCCGTGCTTGAAGAACGCTTCCCAGAACCAGCCGACCGCGCCGAGGATGTAGAAATAGCCGGGCGGATAGTCCGCGAACCCGGCCTTGGCATAGAACTGCCCGTAGCCGTGCTCCGCGAGCGTGAGCGACCATGACTGGAACGCCTGGACGTCGTTATGGAAGCCGTCGCTGCCGATGAAGAACAGCCGCGCGATCAGCCCGACGATCAGGATCAGCCAGAGCGGTCGTGCGATGGTCTTCACGCCGGGGAGTCTCCTCGAAGCAGAAAGTCGCGAACGCCGCCCTGGGGATGGCGCTCGATGAGAGCGAGATGTTTTGCGGAGGCACGCCGCGCGGCCTCTCTCGCGCCCAAAGCATCGAGCGCATCGACCACGCGATCGACATCGGCCTCGCTTAGCGGCTCGCCGCGTCCGTAGGCCTCGGCCACGGCCGTGCGGGCCGCCGACTCCGGTCCCGAGAGTGCCCAGGCGACCGGATAGGTCCACTTCCGCCGGGCGATATCGACGCCGCGCCGCTTGCCGGTCGCATCCGCCTCGGCCCAGATCCCGAGCACGTCGTCCGCGATCTGGAACGCGAGTCCATACGAACTGCCGAGCGAGCGATACGTGCCGACCGCATTATCGGCGCCCGCACAGAGCGCGCCGAGCTCGCCGGCGGCCGCGAAGAGCGCGCCGGTCTTGCCGGCGATCATGGTGGTGTAGGCATCCAAGTCGACGTGCGGTTCGCGTTCGAACTGGAGGTCGAGCGATTGGCCGTCGCACATCGTGAGTTGGGCGCGGTGGAGTGCGTGGACCATCCGCACGACGCGCGCCGCGGTGTGATGGGCGCCGGCATTCGTCAGCGCGAGAAAACTGAGCGCGCAGAGCGCGTCTCCCGCATTGAGCGCCTGTGCGACGCCGGCCCGCGTCCAGAGGGTCGGACGGCCGTGTCGGAGTTCGTCGCGATCTTCGATGTCGTCGTGGATCAGCGAGTAGTTGTGCAGGGCCTCGATCGCGACGGCCGCATCGAGCGCGGCATCGACGTCGGCGCCCTCGGCCTGCGCGGCGACGACCACGAAGGTCGGGCGCAGACGCTTGCCGCGCCGGGCCGGCCCGTGCGTTCCGTAGCCGAAATGGTACGAGAGCAGATCGCCGATCCGCGAGGATCCGCGATGCGCGAGGACGGCGGCTTCGAGATGCGCTTCGAAGCGGTCAGACCAACTGGCCGGCAAGCGCTTCCATTCGGTGCTCGACGTCGTCGACCAGCCAACCCGGCGTCGATGCGCCCGACATCAGGCCGGCCACCTTCACGCCATCGAACCAACCGCTCTCCAACTCGTCGGGGCCCTCGATATGATAGGCGCGCGCGCCCTGCACTTCGGAGAGTTCCGCCAGGTGTTTGGTGTTGGCCGAGGTCTTACCGCCGACCACGACCATCATATCGACTTCGCCGGCCAGACGGAGGGCTTCGCTCTGGCGGTTATTGGTGTCCGTGCAGATCGTGTTGACCGCGCGGACTTCGTAGTACTTCGCCGAGAGCGCACGCACGATGTCGCCGTAGCGCTCGCGCGAGTAGGTGGACTGCACGACGCTGCCGACCTTGCTACCGCGCGGGAGTTTGGCGACGTCCTCGACCGTCTCGATGCACCACGCGCCCGGAACGTGGCTGAGCGTGCCCTTGACTTCCGGATGGTTCGGATCGCCGACGACCACGATCTTGTAGCCGTCCGCACGGAGCTTCTCGGCCTGCACGTGGATCTTGGTGACCATCGGACAGGTCGCATCGATCACTTCGAGCTTCTTCTCGCGCGCCTTCTCGAACACGTCCATCGGCAGACCGTGAGCGCGCACGAACAGCGCGCCGCCCTCGACGTCGTCGATCGAGTCCGCGTTCTTGAGCCCGCGCTCCGCGAGCGACGCGACCATCTGCGGATTGTGCACGACGTGGCCGAGCGTGGTCACGTCGCTCCGACTGGCGATCGCTTCTTCGGCTTTCTTGACCGTGATCGCCACACCGAAACAGAACCCTTGAACTTTAGCTTTACGAATTTCCACCGATAGTCTCCGCGAGCGCCGCAATCGCGCTCATAACGTCATCCGTGAACTTCGCCAGATCCTCGCGGGTTGCTTTCCGGTCGGACGGCAGGCGCATGGCCGGGCCGAATGCGACCTTTATCTGATGGAGCTTGCCGGCATTCGCCGTTCCGACCAGGGCGGCCGGGACGACCGGCGCTTTCGAGAGCGAGGCCAAAAGCGCGACACCCTCGCGCGGCTGCACGGTCCCGTCGAGATTTCGCGTACCTTCGGGAAAGATCCCGACGCAGCCACCCTCGCGAAGCACCGCGAGGGAGCGTTTGATCGCGGCGGTCGAGCTGCCCGCCCGATCGACCGGATAGGCGCCGACCGCCCGGATCGCCGCGCCCAGGACGGGGATGTCGAAGAGTTCGGCCTTTGCCATATAGGCGAGCGGGCGCGGACTATAGGTCCCGAGCATCGGCGGATCGAGGTACGAGCGATGATTGCACGCGACGATCACCGGTCCGTCCATCGGCACGTTCTCGCGGCCGTAGGCGCGCGTCCGCCACAACACCTTGCCGAACGCGTTGATCGTGAACGCGGCGGCGTTGTAGAGGAAGAGGTTCACCCGGACGCCTGGACGATCGCGCAGATCGCGTCGACGACTTGATCGGCCGTCAACCCGCTCGAGTCGACTTCGTGTGCGTCGGATGCCGGTACCAGCGGCGAGACGGCGCGGCTCCGATCGAGCCGGTCTCGCTCTTCGATCTCGGCCGAGAGTTGATGGGTCGAAATGTCGACGCCGGCGGCTTGCAGTTGCACTAAGCGCCGTTCGACGCGCGCGGCGACGCTCGCCGTCAGGAAGATCTTCACGCGCGCGTTCGGCAACACGACCGTGCCGATGTCGCGACCGGCCATCACGACCGGGCCTTCGCGTGCGATTCGGCGCTGTTCGTCGACCATCGCGTCGCGAACGCCCGGATGCTTCGCGATCGTCGAGACGATCGCGGTCACTTCGTTCGACTGCAGGGCCCGCTCGTCAAGTTCTTCGGTGCCCGCGAAGACGCGGAATCCGAGCGGTGCCGTTCGGTCGAGCGTCACGTGCACGGCGCGGTCGCGGCAGAGCCGGACCAAAGCCTCCTCGCTGTCCGCATCGGTTCGGGTGTGAAGGGCCTCGTAGGCGAGCGCCCGGTACATCGCGCCCGTGTCCAGATAGAGCACGTTCAGGCGCGCCGCCAGCTTCCGGGCGACGGTGGTCTTCCCGGATGCGGCTGGGCCGTCGATCGCGATCTGCAGGGGCGTATTCACGTCGCGGCGCTTTCGCCCCGGGTGCCGCGCCGCCCCGCAGGGATGCCCTCGCTACCCGGACCGCCAATAGGTCCGGATGCGTCGAAACGCGCACCTCATACTCTTGGGTCTCATCGTGGTGCTCGGCGCTGCCCTGCGTCTCTACCATCTTTCGAGCGTCCCGAGCGAGTTGATCGTCGACGAACTCGACCTCTACAACTCTGCGCACAGCATCGCGACGACCGGCGTCGATATCGACGGTTCGCTCCATCCCTACCTGTACTGCTCTCTGACCAGCAATCCGCCGATCTATGCGATCGCCGGGTACGCGTCGAGCCTCGTCCTCGGCAAGAACCCGTTCGGGCTCCGCTTCCCGGCCGTGCTCTTCGGTCTCGTATCGATCCTTCTGCTCTACGGCATCGCGCGCGAACTGACCCGACGGCGCGATATCGCCCTGATGGCGGCGCTGGTGATGGCGGTCGCGCCGATCTTCATCCAATTCTCGCGGATCGCGTGGGAACCGGCCTCAGAACTCCCGTTTCTGCTCGGCGGACTCTACGTGTTGATCCGCACGTTCCGGCGCGCCGACGAGAGCACCGCCCCCGAACGCATCGGGTTCGGCGGTCTGGCGCTGGCCGCGCTGCTCTTCGGTCTCACGTCCTACACCTACATGGCGGGCTGGTTCTACGCGGTCGCCCTGGGCGGGGCACTGCTCGCACTCAACGCGCGGCGCTTCTTCTCGCTGGCCGCGATCGCGCGGTTGGCCGGTGCGATCGCGATCTGGTTCGCCGTATCGGCGCCGGCCCTCTGGATGTGGTTCTACGATCCGCATACGATCGCGCGCACCCAACGCATCGCGACCTTCCAGAACGGCGTCACGTTCGAGGCGCTGAGGGCCTTCGCCGGGAATTACGTCTCGCACTTCCGCTGGTCGTATCTGGTCACGACCGGAGATCCGCTGAGCGGCCAGACCTGGCGCTATCTCGACCAGTTCGGCGCGTTCTATTGGTGGGTGATCCCGCTTGCGATCCTGGGCGCGGCTTGCGCCTTCCGCTACGTCCGCGCCAACTGGGCGTTCTGGTGGATCTGGATCTGGCTGATCGTCTACCCGATGGGCGGGGCGCTGACGAACGAGGGCGCACCGAACGCACCGCGCACGCTTGCGGGCGCGCCCGTCTTCTGCATCTTGGCGGCGCTCGGCTTCGCGCTGCTGCTGGATCTCGCCGCTCGCATACCCTGGCCTCGCGTCGCGCGCGCGACCGGCTTCGCGCTGCGTGCGATCTTCGGCGTCTGCGTCGCGCTCTCGGTCGGGCTCTTCGCGACGTTCTATTTCACGCGCTTCGTCCACCTCAACTCGAACGCGTGGGATTCCGGCACCGCGCAGATGTTCGCGGTGCTACGCACGCAGCAGGACAAGTACGATCGCGTCTGCTTCGCCGTGCTACCCGCCTGGTACAACGTCGGTACATATATGCGGTACTACCTCAGCGACACCAAGCTGGTCGGGATCGGGGATGTCAGGATGCCGCTCTGCCGCTTGCCGGGAACGATCTTCGCCACGGACATCCATCATCTGCCGAGTGACCGAACCCTCAAACCGATCGCCATCGTCCCCGACGTCGACGGCCGGACCTTCGCCGTCATCGTAGGGCGCCCGCGCGAGTAACCCAGGCCGCGGGCGCACCCGGCGCCAATCCTGGCCGCATGGCAAAGGCGCGCGCGGTCTTCTTCTGTTCGGGGTGCGGATTCGAATCGACGC
>JBEPVY010000015.1:0-27485 GCA_041690835.1 Vulcanimicrobiota bacterium
ACTACTACAACTTCAAGCACATCCCGACCGTCTTCTCGACGCCGTACGACTTCGCGGAGCCGCTCCCATACGCGGGCCTCGAAGACGAACTCAACGACACGCCCGGCCCCGTGCCGGGACACTAAGTCCTTCGACGCGGCTCAGGATTAAAAAGGAAAGTTAAAAGTACGTGGCTGTAGTTTCAGTTCCTCACGGCGACGCGCTCGCCCACGACGGCGGTCCGGACCAGCTCTACGTCGAGACCCGCGAGCTCCGGCTCCAGGGGTTCTTGCTCTTCCTGGTCAGCGACGTCGTGCTCTTCGCGTCGTTCATCTTCGCCTATCTCTACCTGCGCAACACGGGCCAAGGCTGGCCGCCGGCGGGCATCTCGCGCTTGGACGTCGCGTTCGCGTCGGTCAACTCGATGGTGCTGTTCGGGTCCGGCTGCACGATGCACTATGCGCTCGAGAACTGGAAGCATAACAACTTCACCAAGTACGCCGTCTGCATGGTCGCGACGATCGTTCTCGGCCTGATGTTCTTGGGCGGTCAGGGCTACGAGTATACGACCCTGATGCTCAAGGACCACGTGACCTGGAGCGGTAGCGGGATCTTCGGCGCTTCGTTCTTCACCCTGACCGGGATGCACGGATTCCACGTCGCGGTCGGCGTGATCTACCTGACGACGCTCTTGCTCCAGTCGCTCCACGGGAAGTACACCAAGGACAAGTACTTCGGCCTGACCGCCGGAACGCTGTACTGGCACTTCGTCGACGTGATCTGGGTCGTACTCTTCTCGCTCTTCTACCTGATTTAAGGACGCCACCATGCATATCGATTGGGTCATCGTGGAACGCACCGTAGCCGCCGTCGGCTCGGTGATCGTGTTCGTCGTCGCGGCGATCGCGCTCAAGAACGACTGGAAGACGCCCGGCATCGAGAATCAGGTCTTCAAGGTCATGCTCGGATTGCTAGCGATCGGCGGCGTGATCGCATTCCTGGCCGGCATCGACGTGCTCGGCCGTTTCTCGGGAGCTGCATGATGTACGATCAAGTCGACGAGCGTGGCGTTCCGGTCTCCAAGGGCATCCCGATGCTGGTGCAGGTGGCCGGCCTGATCGGCGTGGTCGTGATCTTCGTGATCGGCGGATCGGTCGTATACAGCTCCGGCTGGGGCCATTTCTGGCCGTCCCAAACCGTCCAGCGCATCGACCTGAAGTAGATCCGAGCGGCGCCGCACCGCGCCCGATCCCGAGCACCTCCCCCGCAGGCGCGCGCTGGCGGCGGGCATTGGACCCGCGGAGTGGGTTGGGTGCACCCTCCCCCGGGGGGCGGGGGCCCCTGCCCCCCCCCCCCCCCCCCCCCCCCCCCCCCCCCTTCCCCCGCCCCCCCCCCCCCCCCCCCCCCCCGCTCCTCTATTCCGTCCGCGTCAGGCGCGCGATGACGTCGGACTTGGCACCGGCGTAGTCGTTGGAGTCCACCCACGCGCGGCGCGCCAGGTCTCGCTTCACCCGTTCGTAGATCGTGCGCGCCTCCGCAGACGAACGCAGGACATCGCGAAATGCGAGGTGGCGCTCGATGTCGTCGCTCTCGTGCGCCCAGAGGTGCACGTGGACGTCTCTCGTCGCGGTGCGATACATGCGGTGCCCCGGTTCGATGACGCGGAGGACGTAGCCGGCCCGTTCGAGAGCGTCGCGGTGCTGCGCGTCGTCGTCGGGATCCGCCACGGCGACGAGGATATCGACGATCGGCTTCGCGCCGAGCCCGGGTACCGACGTGGATCCGATATGTTCGATGAGCGATGCGTTGCGGCCGAGCGCCGCGGATATCCGGTCGCGCTCGAAGTGGTAGCGTTCCGGCCAGCACGGATCGTACGCTACGATGACGATGGGCACGCTCTCCGGGCCGCCCACGAGGATCAATGTCTTGGAGCGATGCCGATGGCGAGGAGCGGGAGTTCGCCGTCCGGCACGAGCCCGGTCGAACGCCCGTCGATACTGTGAATGCCGCCGAACTCGGAGAACTCGATCAGGGCCGGGACGGTCCTGTCCGGCAAGCGCTTGGTGCCGAAGCATTCCCACTCGCCTGCCGAGGAGCGGTCTTCGAAGAGAGCGGCCATATAGCCGACCGCACCGATCTCGGAATACTCGTCGGGCGCTCGGTAGCGGACGTACCCGTCGACCTTGTAGATCGGTTTGCGGGTCTGCAGGAAAGCCGTTAGCGGCGCGACCATGACCGCGATAGCATAGATGGCGAAGGCGATCGCTCCGAGAGCGAAGATCGGCGCGATCTTGTAGAGGGTCGCATCCGTCGCGACGTGCTGCGAGCGCCAGATGATACCCCAGGTGAAGAACGAGAAGAAGGCCATGCCGATGATCGGTTCGATCGCGATAGACATACGACCGGTAAGCCCGCGCCAGACGATACGCCGTTCGCGTTCGGTCCACGGCCGTTGCGCGAGCATCTTCGCGCGACGGTCGAACTGCCGGAACCTCATCCTCGGGATTTCCGGAATGGTGCTCGCGTTCCTCGCGTGTTTTGTCGGTGCCGAGGCGCACGGCGCGTTTCGCGGCACGGTATTGACGGTCGAGGCAAGCAAGGGTCTGGCGATCGTCGAGCGCGACAAGACCGCCCAGGAGCCCGGTGCGACCGCCGCTTACCGGATGGACCCGGCCTCGCTCGCGAAGATCCACGCCGGCGACCGGATCGCGGCGACCGAAGACGAGAGCGCGAAGCCCTCGGTCTTGCGCGACGTGATGATCGACGCGAACGCGACCGCGCCGTCGGCCGTGCGCGAGGTCAGCCAGCTCGCGATCGGCGATAAGGTCCCGTCGACCACGCTGGTCGATCAGGACGGCAAACCGTTCACGCTCGCGCGCTATCTCGGCGAGAACCTGGTCGTCGGCTTCATCTACACGCGTTGTCGCGACGCGCGCGAGTGTCCGCTTACGACCTCGAAGTTCGGACAGATGCAGGGGCTCTTCGCCAAACGTAAGGTCGGATTGCTCGAGATCACGCTTGATCCGCAGTACGACACGCCGGCGGTTCTCAAGAAGTATGCGACGTCGTTCGGCGCCGATCCGGCGCGGTGGACGTTTGCGACCGGCGCGCCGAACGACGTGCTCGACGTCGATGCCGCCTTCGGGCTCGATCCGTTCTCGGATCCGACCGTCGGCCTGATCCATAGCGAGACCCTCGTAGTGGTCGACAAGACCGGGACGATCCATGACTTGATCTACACCGGCTCGTGGACCCCGAACGAGATCGCCTCGGAGCTCGACGGCTTGGACGGCATCGCGACCAATCCGTTCGAGACGCTCGACCTCTGGCTCAAACGCGCGGCGGTCTCGATGTGCGGGGATTCGGTGGCCGGCTTCGACGGCATCCTCGACCTGCTGGTCGTGCTCGCGATCTTCGCGGCGGCCGGCTATCTACTGTGGCGCATCTATCGTGCGTTCGGTCGCGCGGTCGGCTAGCGTCACCGTCAAGCCGAGCGCGACCAGGGCGACGGCGGCGAAGATCAGGTACGTGTCGCGATAGCCGGCGTCGACGCTATGCGCGGCGTTCATCACGCCGCCGGCGATCGAGCCGCCCAGGATCTGGCCGACGATCAGCGCTTGGCTGAGCAGGCCGACCGCGGTCGCTCGGGTCGCGGGCGTGGTCGCGTTGGTGACGATGTAGCGCGTCGGCGCGCCGAGCAACGCGCCGAAACCGATGCCGGCGACGATCATCGCGAGCAGCGAAAGCCAGATCGATCCGAAACCGAGCGCGAAGATCGCGAGGCCGACCTCGGTGCAGAGCGCGCCGCCGATCAGGACGTCGCGGCTACCGATCCGATCGAGCGCGCGCCCGGCCGCCGGTATGACGGCGACGAACGTGACCGCTCCGAGCGCGGCGACCAGGCCCGCCGCCATGTACGAGAGACCTTGCGCGCCGACCAGCACGGTCGGGATGAAGAAGAGCGAGCCTTCCAAGATGCCGATCGTGATCTCGAGCGAGTACGTCTTGATCAACTGGGGCGTCGCGAAGAGCGCGGGCGGCACGATCGGATTCTGCGACGAGCGTTCTATGAAGACGAAGAGGCCGAGCACGATCAGGCCGAGGATCGCGATCGGCCAGCGGGTCGCGGTGATGCCGTATGTGAGCCCGAGCAAGCCGATGCAGAGCGTCGCCAGGCCGAGCTTGTCGAGCGGTCCACGGACGCGCGGCGCGATGCTCGGCACGTAGGTCCGCGCGAGCCAGATGACCGCGAGCGCGAGCGGGATGTTGGGCGCGAAGATCCAGCGCCACGACACGAAGTGGGTGATGATGCCACCGAACGTCGGCCCGATGATCGCCGCCAATCCCCAGGTCGCAGCGACCAATCCGAGGGCCGCACCGCGTCGGTTCTCCGGCACGACGTCGCCGATCGCGGCGACGGCGACCGGAAAAATACCGCCCGCACCGAGGGCTTGGAGCGCGCGCGCGAGCAAGAAGACGGGATAGCTCGGCGCGAAGATCGCGAGCAGACTGCCGGCCGCGAACGTCGCGACGCAGGCGATGTAGACGACGCGGCGGCCATAGCGGTCCGCCAGGACCCCGGCGATCGCGATCGAGGCCACGATCACCAGAAGGTAGAGCGTGAACACCCACGACGAGTCGCCGGATGCGACCCCGAAGTCCTCGGCAAGTCTGGGGAGCGCGGGCGAGAGCACGCCCAGATCGAGGGCGCCCGCGAAGACGCCCAGTCCGAGCGTCAGGAGCAGCGGGAGATCGCGCGAGTTACGCAAGGAAGATGCGGTCGACGACCATCGCCGCGCACATCAGCGCGAGATAGAGCAGCGAGAAGCGGAAGGTCGTGCGCGCCCAGACCTGGGCGGGATCCCGTAGCGTGCGGATCGCGTCGACCAGGAAGATCGCGCCCAGGATGGCGGCCGCGCCGAAGTAGAGCGCGCCCATCACGTGCAGCGGATAGAGCGCGAGCGATGCGATCACCAGGATCGCGGTGTACCACACGATCTCGACCTTCGTCCGATGCTCGCCGCTGACGTTGGGGAGCATCGGGATCTTGGCCTTGTCGTAGTCGGTCTCCGCGATCAGCGCGAGCGACCAGAAGTGCGGCGGCGTCCAGAGAAAGATCAGGGCGAACAGCCCGAGGGCCGGCCCGCCGATCGCGCCGGTCACGGCGGCCCAGCCGACCAGCGGGGGGACCGCGCCGGCCGCGCCGCCGATCACGATGTTGAGCGGCGTGCGTCGCTTCAGCCACATCGTGTAGATCGCGACGTAGTAGACGTTGCCGCAGAGCGAGAGCCATGCCGCGAGCGGATTGGCCAAGAAGTACAGGATCGCGAACGAAACGATGCCGAGGATGGCGGCGAAGATCGTGGCGCTCTGCGACGAGATCGCGCCGGTCGGGATCGGGCGGGTGCGCGTGCGACGCATCAGGCCGTCGATATCCGCATCGAAGACGCAGTTGAGCGCGCCCGCCGAACCGGCCGCGAGCGCGCCGCCCAGCAGGGTCCAGAAGGTCAACGCCAACGGGGGGATGCCGCGCGCGGCCATCACCATGGCGGCCGCAGTCGTGATCAACAGCAGGACGATGATGCGCGGTTTGGTGAGTTCGAAATACGCCGTCAGGAGCGCGGTCTTGCCGGGCTGGCCCGGCGCATCGAGACGCGAAAGCGTCTCTCTCATCGCGCTTCCTGCGCGGACCGTGCGGGCGCCTGCGCGTCGAGCGCGGCCAAGATCGCGGCGACCACGAATGCGAGGAAGACGAGCGCGGCGTTGGCGGCGTGCGCTTCGCGCAGATCCATCGGCAGCCGCATCACGACGTTCAGCAGTCCGAGCAGTACTTGCACGAAGACAAGGGCGAGGCCCAGGGTCGCGACCGCGCGCACGCGCGCCGAAGCGGCTCGCGCCCAGACGAGCACCACGGTACCGGCCGCCACGATCAGCGTCGCGGCGGCGATGAAGCGGTGGAGCATCTGCACGAACTGCCCCGGCGTATAGACGACGACATTGCCGGCGCAGCCGGGAATCGAGATGCAGGCCAGCCCGGCGCCGGACGAACTCACGTACGCGCCGACGCACATCGTCGCGAACGCGAGGAACGCGGTGCCGGCCAGGGCGCCCGCGATCGCCGAGAAGCTCAAGCGAGGGGCGGCGTCGGCCAGCAACGCCATCGCGGCCAGGGCGGCGATGAAGGCCATGCCGGTGCCCCAGTGGAGGACGACCGACATCGGGCTGTTCGAGAGATGGACGGTGGCGGCGCCCAGGAGCACTTGCACGATGAAGAGCGCGACCACGATGCCGGCAACCGGGATGGTCGCGGGCGCGACCTTGCGGTTCTTCCAGGCGATCGCGACGACGCCGACGACCAGCGGTACCAGGAGCACGGCGAAGAGCCGATGGGTCCACTCCCACAGGGTCACCGAGTCGAGCGGGCAAGCGGGCCATTGCGGACAGGTCATGCCGGCCCCGTTGATCCGGGTCCAGCTGCCGAGCAAGATGGTTCCGAAGGCGTCGAGCATCGCCGCCACCGAGAGCAATCGCAAAGTCGCCACTAGACTTCAGAGTCTAGCCGGAAGCGCTCCCGAGGGCAACGACAGTGGTCGCCCTTTAGCAGCCGGCGAGTGCGGCCGCGACGTGGCCGGCCGCCATCGACTCATCGTTGGCGATCGCGGGCAGGCGGAGTTCGAAGTCTCGGGCGGCCGCCTCGGCCATCTGATTGTAGGTCGGACGCGTCTCGGCCGCCGGAACGACCGGGCCGCCGGATGCCCCCCCGAAGATGGTGGTGTTCCGGCTCGTCGGACTCAGCTCTCCCAAGAAAGCCGGGCGCTGGTCCGGGCTGCCGAAGATGGCCATATCGATGTTCTTCTCGGATTCATCCAGGGTCGACATATCGTAGTAATCCATCGTGGCGAGGAAGCCGTTCAAGTCGCGAGCGACCTTACGCTGCCGCCACATCGCGCCGCCCAGCCAGTCGGCGAAGACCTTGAGCTCTTTCTTCCGCTGGGGGTCGGTCGAGGCTTCGGCCAGCTTGCGCAGGCGCTTGATCTCGGCATCGCCGCTCAGGGCCTGGAGGTTGAGGGTCTTGGCATAGTTGCCGAGGGCGTCGAGGCCGTTCCGGTGCTTGATCACATTCCCGTCCAGTTCGGCCCCGTGCAAGGCCTTGATCGTCTCGGTCAGGGTGGAGTCGTCGGCCAGGGCGGACGCGATCGCGGCATTGGCGTGGGTCGCGATCTCGGCACAGGCCGTCGAAGCGTGGACCGTGGCGATGACGCGCAGGCTTTCGGGCGTCGGCGAGGGCGCCGGCGAGGGGGAAGGAGACGACACGGCGAGCGCCGCCAGGACGAGCACGTGGAACATGTACTCGTAGAATGAGCCATCGGACCGGGCTGTGACAAGTGACCCGTCGGGAACGTGGCGAAAGCGGGGCCACCGTGCGGATTCGAGTCGGACATCCGGGAGTATTGAAATGGGCGGCGCTGGCGGCGGTGCTTCTTCTTTCCGGTTGCCGCGAGGTCCGGGTCAAGACCTATGCGCAGGGCACGAGCACCGTGCCCGGCGGGAATCAGATCGTGGTCGTCCGCGATACCGCCGGCCTGGAAGCGCTCGGCGTGCACGCGGCCGTGCGGTTCCGCGGCGAGTTCGGCATCATCTTGCTGATGGGTCCGCACAAGCGGACCGGATACCGTCAGGTGATCGAATCGATCCGTGCGAGCGACGAACGCGTCCGCGTGGTCGCATTCGAAGAGGCGCCGGCCGACGGGGGCGAGGCATCGCGCGAGTACAGATCCTATACGCTCTGGGTCGTTCCGAATGCGGTCTATCGTCGCGGCGTGCGCGTCGACGTGGTGACGCCCAGCAACGATCCGGTCGCGACGACGGAGTTCCCGTAACCCTCTTGCGCCCCGCCTATTCGATCGATCTCGATGTGGTCGCGCGCAACGCGCGTGCCTGGGAGGCGTTTGCGGGCGTACCGGTCCGGGCGGTGCTCAAGTGCGACGGCTACAACTGGGGAATGGAGCGATTGGCCGCGGCGCTCGAAGACGTCTGCGAAGCGTTCTGCGTGGCGGATGCGGACGAGTTCTTCGAGCTCCGCCCGCTGACGTCGCTGCCGGTGATCGTGCTCGGCGCGGTCGATCCGGCGCGTCTCCCCGAGATCCTGGATGCGGGCGGCATGCCGACGATCGGCACGCGCGACGACCTCGCGATCGCGAGCGACTGGTGCGCATCGAGCGGCCGTCCGCTGTGCGTGCGGGTCGGCGTCCTGCCGGCGGCGGGTTGGAGCGGTCTCGATCTGCACGCCCTCGAAGCGCTCGCGCCCGCGCTCGCCGACGAAGCCGTCGAAGTCGAGGTCTGGACGCACGTCACCGATCCGGCCGCCGCGCGCGAACAGGTCGGGCGCTTGCAAGAAGGCGTCGCCCTTTTGCGCCGGCACGGCGTCAACGTCGCCGCCGTGGATGCGGCATCGACGTTCTCGACGGCCGATCGTTCTGCGACCGGCGACAGCGTGCGGATCGGCGTCGGGCTCTTCGGAGCGACCGGCGGACCGGGCGTTCCGGGCGTCGCGAACGCGCTCCATCTTCGGGCAGAGGTCCTGCGGGTCCAGGCCTATCCGGCCGGGACCCGGATCGGGTATGGTGACCGGGCGCTCGAAGCGGAGACCCGGGTCGCGACGGTTCGTTGCGGGTATGGCGACGGATATCCTAAAGATGCCGCCGGGGAGGACGATATACTCTCGGTTGGCATGCAGTATATGCTGCTTGCGGCGGGCGCATTGGTGCCCGGCGCGACGGTCGATCTGCTCGGCGAACGGACCGGTCTGGACGCGGACCCGCCGCGCCCTCGCCCGCCCGGCCACGCGATCGTAACCACCGTGGGCGCGGGCGCCCGGGCCATGGGGGAACGTTGACCAACGCGGTCGTTCAACTCGACGCGACGATCGAGCGTCTGGGACTGGTGATGGAGCCGAACGGCGATCCGTCCGAAGCCGAAGGCACCCTCAATCCGGCCTGTGCTCGCACCCGCGAAGGCGCGCTGCTGCTCTATCCGCGCGACGTCGAAGCGGGCAACATCTCGCGCGTCGGCCGCGTCAACGTCACCGAACATGCGGATGGATTCGTGGCCGGTCGCAACGGATTCGCGCTCGAACCGGAAGCGCCGTACGAACTGCGCGAGCATCCCGGGTACGGTTGCGAAGATCCACGCGTGACGTTCGTCCCCGAACTCGATCGCTACGTGATGGCCTACACGGGCTTCGGCCCGGAAGGCCCGCGCATCGCGCTCGCCGTCTCGGACGACGCGCGCTCGTGGGAACGCCTCGGCTTGATGCGCTTCGGAGAGCCGGGCATGCACGTCGGCGACGACAAGGACGCCGCGTTCTTTCCCGAGCCGGTGACGTCGCCCGCCGGCGTTCCGTCGCTCGCGTTCTATCATCGCCCGATGCTCCATCTTTCCGCCGTCGACGGACGCGCGGCGATTCCGATGATCGAGCGCTTACCGTACGCCGATCGCGAATCGATCCGGGTCGGTTACATTCCGCTGGCCGCGGTCAAACAGGACTTGAAGGCGATTCTCGATGTCGCCGAGAGCGAACTCGTGCTCTCGCCCGACGAGCATTGGGGATCGATCAAGGTCGGTGGCGGCACCCCGCCGGTGCGTATCGCCGAGGGCTGGCTCTCGGTCTTTCACGGCGTCGACGTGATCGACAACAGCGGTACGCGCCCGAAGTTCCGCTATAGCGCGGGGCTGGTGGTGCACGACCTTCACGAACCGCATCGCATCTTGTATCGTTCGCCGCAGCCGGTGCTCGCTCCGGAGTCCGAGCGCGAACGCAACGGCGTCGTGGACAACGTCGTCTTCCCGACCGGCATCGATCCGCGTCCGGATCTCGGCCCGCGCGTCTTCGACCTCTACTACGGCATGGCCGACTACTCGATCGGTGCCGCGCGCTTGCGGTTGGCCTAGATCCTCATGCGCGGGATGCTGCGCTATCTCGCCGCCGCGACCGTGCTCGTCGTCGGCACGTTCGTCGGCGTGGCCGCGTGGTGGCTCTCGCAACCGCATAAGGGCCTGACGATCAAGTCGGTGCCGGTGACGATGGCGCCGCGTCCGGCTCCGCCCGGCGGAAGGACCGGACTCGGCACGAGCGGCTATCTGGTGGACGCACCCTGGGCACTCTCGACCCTCCCCGAATGCCTGACGCAGACGGCGGTCGCGCGCGGCACGATCGCGTACGTGCGCGCGGCGATTCCGCCCGGAGCCGAAGCGATCGCTCCGCCGGCCACCTTGGTCTATCGCGACTGTCGGATCTCGCTCGGTCCGACCGGGGTGCTGGTCCGGCGCGGCCCCGACACCCTGCGCGTTCCGGCACCGGTCCGGCTCTATCGCATCGGCACGCGGCTTCTGGTCCTGCACCTCGAGGGTACGCGCGCGCAGTTACGCACCTACGTTCCGTCGAATATATAGGCGCATCACCTATGGATATTTCCGAAGAAGTCGCCAAGCGACGGACCTTTGCGATCATCTCGCATCCCGACGCCGGCAAGACGACCCTGACCGAGAAACTGCTCCTGTACGGCGGCGCGATCCAGACCGCCGGCCAGGTCTCCGCGCGCAAACGGCAGCGCGCCGCCACCAGCGATTGGATGGAGCTGGAGAAGCAACGCGGCATCTCGATCACCTCGACCGTCTTGCAGTTCCCCTACGACGGCTACACGATCAACCTGTTGGATACGCCCGGTCACCAGGACTTCGGCGAGGATACGTTCCGCACGGTGCTGGCCGCCGATGCGGCCGTGATGTTGATCGACGCGGCTAAAGGCGTCGAACCTCAGACCAAAAAACTGTTCGCGATCTGTCGCGCGCGCAAGATCCCGCTCTTCACGTTCATGAACAAGATGGATCGCCCGAGCCGCGACCCGCTCGAACTGCTCGACGAACTCGAGAGCGTGCTCGGGATCGGCGCCTTCCCGATGAACTGGCCGCTCGGCAGCGGCGACACGTTCAAGGGAATCTACGATCGCGGGCAGCGCGAGATGCATCTGTTCGAACGCAGCGCGCACGGCGCCAAGCGCGCGGCCGTCGCGGTCACCGATGTCGACGACGCGCGCTTGCGCGAACTGACCGACGATCAGACCTACGCCCAGTTCCGCGAGGGTTTGGAGCTGCTCGACGGCGCGGGCTCGGCCTTCGATCGCGAGGCGATGCTGCGCGGCGAAGTGACGCCCGTCTTCTTCGGGAGCGCGGTCACCAACTTCGGCGTCCAGCTCTTCCTCGACAACTTCGTCAAGATGAGCATCCCGCCGCAAGAACGTGGTGGGATCGCACCGACCGACGAGCGCTTCTCCGCATTCGTCTTCAAGATCCAGGCGAACATGGATCCGCGCCACCGCGACCGGGTCGCCTTCGCGCGCGTCTGTTCCGGCTCGTTCTCGCGCGACATGAGCGTCAAGAACGGACGGACCGGGACGACCGTGCGATTGGCGCGAGCTATGAAGTTGTTCGCCGACGACCGCGAGTCGCTCGACGAGGCCTTTGCGGGCGACGTGGTCGGCCTCGCGAACCCGGGCGTCTTCGCGATCGGGGATGCGATCTACCAGGGCCCGACCGTCCCGGACTTCGAACCGATCCCGACCTTTGCACCGGAACATTTCGCGCTGCTCCGGAGTATCGACACCTCGGGATACAAATCGTTCGGCAAAGGCATCGCGCAACTGCGCGAAGAGGGGGCGATCCAGGTGCTCTACCCGTGGAACTCGCCGCGAACGGAGCCGATCCTGGCCGCGGTCGGCGCGCTCCAGGTCGAGGTCGCGACCTACCGGCTCGAAGCCGAGTACAACGTGAAGACGCACGTGACGCCGTTGTCCTACACGCTCGCGCGCTGGGTGGCGGGCGCGCCGGAGAAGATCTCCGGAGCGCAGTGGCCCTCGAACGCGCGGCTGGCCGAAGATTGGGACGGACGCCCGGTCGCGCTCTTCGAGAGCGAATGGAGCGTCAAGCTGGCGCAGGAATGGAATCCCGGATTGCAGTTTCTCGAGTTCGCCGCGGTGGGATCACCGCTGGAGGTTTCCGCATCGTGAGAAAACCCACGCTCCTCGCTCTCGCGCTCTTGCTCGCCGTAACGGCCTGCTCGTTCCAGAATTCGGACGAGAAGGAAGCGCAGAAGATCACCGAGGCGGTGATGGCCAACGATCTCGCTCCCGTCCGGGCCGATATCTCACCGGGCGTCAACATCACGCGCATCCAGGTCGCCGAGTGGTCGAGCGAGCTTGCCGAACAGGGGAAGCTCAAGTCGCTCAAAGAGAACCCGACCTGTACGCCGGGCGTCCACTGCTTCGACGTCGTGTTCGAAAAACACACCTATACCGAGACGATGCAGCGCGATGAGAAGGGCAAGATCCTCAAGTGGGCGTTTCACATGGTGGATCCGAGCGCGACGCCTACGCCGAAATGAGTCTGGACTTCGCAGCGGTCAAAGCGGCCGCCGCTCGCATCGCCGGCGTCGCGCATCGCACGCCGGTGGTCACCTCCCGCACGCTCGACGAGCGCGCCGGCGCGCAGGTCTTCCTCAAGTGCGAGAACCTGCAGCGGATGGGCGCCTTCAAGTTCCGGGGCGCGTACAACGCGCTCGCTTCGCTCTCGGACGAGGCTCGCGCGCGCGGCGTGGTCGCGTTCTCGAGCGGTAACCACGCCCAAGGGGTGGCGCTCGCGGCGAACCTGCTCGGCATCCGGGCGACGATCGTGATGCCGTCGGATGCACCTGCGAGCAAACGGCATGCGACCCGCGGCTACGGCGCACAGGTCGTCTCGTACGATCGCGCGACCGAGGATCGCGATGCGATCGCCGCTCGCATCGCCGCGGAGAGCGGTGCGACCGTGATCCCGCCGTACGACCATCCGGAGATCATCGCCGGTGCCGGGACCGCAGCGCTAGAACTGCTCGATGAGACCGGCTCGCTCGACGCGATCGTGGTGAATGTCGGTGGCGGCGGGTTGCTCGCCGGCACGTGTCTTACCGCGCACGGCATCGATCCGCGGATCGCGGTCTGGGGCGTCGAGCCCGAAGCCGGCAACGATTTCGTGCAGTCGCTCGCCAAGGGCGAACGCGTCAAGATCCCCGTCCCGCAGACCATCGCCGACGGCCAGCAGACCCAGTCGCCGGGAGCGCTCACGTTCCCGATCGCGCAAGAACATGCCGCCGGCATCGTCACCGTCACCGACGACGAACTCCGCGCCGCGATGCGCTTCGCGTTCGAGCGCCTGAAACTCGTGGTAGAACCGAGCGGCGCGGCCGGCTTGGCCGCCATCCTCACCGACCGCCTCCCGAAGCGCTACGCTCGCATCGGCATCATCCTCACCGGCGGCAACATCGACGCAGACCGGTTCGCACAACTGCTGGCGTAGTTGAAGGGCGGCTACCTCGTGATGAGGGCGACGTCTCCGAGGCCGGCGGCTTTGGCTGCATCGAGCGTTCGGATGATGAGGCGATACGGGGCCTTTTGGTCGCCGATCAGGTCGATCTGCGTCTTCGCGTCGTGCCGTGCGATCGTAGCGAGCGCACCGTAGAGGTCGTTCTCGTCGACCACGCGCGTGCCGACGAAGATACGACCGTTCGGCGAGATCGAGACATCGACGCTCGGAGGTCTGTGCAACGTCTCACCGCACGACGGCGTGCATCCATTGGCAAGGTCCTTTTCGAAGCCGGGCGGGACGACCAGCGCGGTCAGGAGGATGAAGACGATCATCAGCACCAAAAGCACGTCGGTGAACGGGGTCACGTTGATCTCCGCCATCGTTTCGTCTCGGGCCGGTCTGGCGTAGAGGCTCATGCCCGCAGAGCGCGGCACGAGCCGCGCCTGTGACTAGTGCAGCGCTTTGAGCGCGGCGGCCGCTTCGCTCTCGACCTGGCCGTCGCCGACGAATTTCGCGGTGAAGGCCGCCGTCGAGAGATGTTGGCGCGCATCGCCGGCGTCTCCGGCGAGCGCGTAGGCTTTTCCGGCCGCGAGGTTCGCGCGTGCGAGTTGGAGATTGAGCGGATCGTGCGGGTCGGATACGGCGGTCTCACTCGCGGCTTCGCACTGCACGATGTTCGCGGCCAGGTCGTCCAGCCGATCGCCTTTGATCTTCGGCGCGTCGTTCGAGCCGGACTCGTTGTCGATCGCGCCTGCGATGCCGATCACATCGCACGGATCGGTCGATGCGTGCGACTTCTCGGCAGCGGATCCGCAGGCGGCGAGGGTAGCGAGCAGGACGAGCGCGAGGAACTGTTTCACCGAAGCCTCGTGCGCTATTTCGTCGCGATGTTGCCGCAGGCGACGTACATCGCGAGATCCGACGTGCTCTTGTGCACGTTGATCGCGTACTTGCCCTTGAGCAGTTGGGCGAGCGTCACACCCGCGACGGTCGAGGTGCCGGTGCCGCCGACGGTGTTGACGAGCGGGTATTCCGGAGCCTTGTTGATGTTGCCGCAGGTCCCGATGTGGATGTGGGTCGGCTGCGCATCGGCGGGAGCGTTCTTGAGCGCGACGACGACTCTCACGCCCATCGCTACCTGCGTGAGGGTCGCCGTGCCGGTCTCGCCGCTGTGGTTGAGCGCCGCCAGCGGAATCGTGATCGAGACGGGCGTGGCGGCGGTGGCCGCGAGTGCGATGCCGGCCAGCGCGAGCGTTGCGAGCGAGGTGCGGATGATCGATTGCATGATAGCTGTGAGCTCCTTAACGTTTGAGTGCGAGTTTGGCTTGCGCGACGGCACTCGCGAACGCCTGCCGTGCCTGGGCGGTCGGCGGCATGTCGACGCCGTCGACGATATCGAGGAGTTGCGCGCACTTGGCCCAGGCCAGATCCAGGGCGTCGCCGCGCGACGCGGCCTTCGCTTTTCGTGCGAGCAGGGCGGCTGCGTGGGTGCGATCCATGTATCCGGCCAACTCCCGCGCGATCGCGTACTGGTCCGCGAGTTGGGTCTGGGTCATGTGGTTGCGTGGATCCATGGCGACGCGGACCTGTCGGGTGGTGACGTGCCCGTCGACGTCGAGCCGGACGGTATACGTCCCGGGCGCGACGAGCGGGCCTTCGGGTACGCGCGGCGTGTCCCGGTAGATGGCCGAAATCGGCAGGTCGTATGCATCGGCGACCGGCGGCGTCAGGTGAAGGTCCCAGACGAAGCGGTGCATGCCGGGCGCGGTTCCCGGCCACGCTTGGGGCCGCTCCCACGCCACCGGCTTATCCAGGCCCTCGATCGGGGCACGCGTGGGGTCGTCGCTTGCGTACCGGCGGATCGCAGCCCCCGACGCATCGGTAACGATGATCGCGACGCGCCGTGCGGGCGAGGCGAGGAGGTAGTCGAGGATCGCGCCGGCGGGCGGGTTCTGTCCGTGCGGTTCTTCGGGCGGCAACGGCGTGTCGGTATTGATCGAACGACGTACGCGATAGGCGAGCGCCGGGGCGAAGAAACGCACGGCCGGCGAGGCCGCGTCGCGCGCGAGGTCGCGGAGCGGCGCGATGTCGTCGAGAATCCAGAAGCCGCGACCGTGAGTCGCGATCGCGATGTCGTCGCCGTGCACGATCAGATCGCGCACCGAAGTGTGCGGCAGGTTCTGCTGCAGCGATTGCCATGCATCGCCGTCGTCGAACGAGATGTAGACGCCGCTCTCGGTCGCGGCATAGAGCAGGCCGCGTACCTGCGGGTCCGCGCGGATCGCGTTGACGGGTCCGAGGGGCAGGCCGGCGGAGATGTCGCGCCAGGTCGCGCCGCCGTCGTGGGTGCGATAGGCGTGTGCGCTCTGATCGTCGAGGCGGAAGCGGTTGACCGCGATGTAGGCGGTGCCGTCGTCGAAGTGCGATGCATCGATCTGCGCGATCTTGCTCCAAGGCGTGAGCGCGGCGGGCGTGACGTTCGTCCAATGGGTGCCGCCGTTACGCGTGATCCAGACGTAGCCGTCGTCGGTGCCGGCCCAGATCGTCCCCCGATGCACGTACGACGGTGCGAGCGAGTAGACGACGCCCCGATGCGTGCCCTTCTGCGGGTCGGTCGCTTCGAACGGTACGATGACGGCCGGTACGGCCGGATGCGGCCGCGTCAGGTCGGGACTGATCTGTCGCCAACTCGTGCCGCCGTTCGTGGTCGCGAAGACCACATTCGCGCCGAAATAGAGCGTACGCTTGCCGATCGGATCGAACGCGAGCGGTTCGGTTCGAACCGTCCGCAGCTTCTTCGAGCGGAAGACGATCGGAGAGACCTCTTGGGCCTGACCGCTCGCTTCGTCGAACCGCTCGACCTTGCCGCCGAAGAAGACGCCCGGATGGAGCGGATCGGGGATGACGTAGCCGTACTCTTCGGCACCGGCCGGGTGCCAGTCGCGTTCGTTGATCTGGCCCCAGTCGCCGCGCGAGAGCACGCAGGCGGAACCGCTCTCCTGCTGACCGCCGCAGACGCGATACGGGAAGCGGTCGTCGGCCGCCACGTGATACATCTGCGCGGTCGGCTGGTTGAACCACGAACTCCAGGTCCGGCCGCGGTTGAGGGAGAGGGTCGCACCCTGGTCGACGCCGAGCAGAATATCGTCGGGATGGTTCGGGTTGATCCAGATCGCCTGATAGTCGTCGCCGCCGGGCGCGCCCTTGAAGGCGGTGACCGTCTTCCCGCCGTCGGTCGAACGATAGGCCGAGGTATCGCTGACGTAGACCGTCATGGCGTCCTTCGGATCGACCGCGACGGTCGTCAGATCGTCGCCACGTTCGGCGATGCCGGGGTACTCGTTGGTCTTCGCGAAGTGCGCGCCGGCGTCGTCGCTCCGATAGAGCGCGCCGCCGTCACCGCCGTCGGCATACGAATCCGCATAGAGATATACGACCTTCGAATCGCTGGCCGCGACCGCGACGCTCGCGCGTCCGATCCGTGCCGGGAGGCCGGTCTTCAACTCGTTCCAGGTGGTGCCGCCGTCGGTCGATTTGTAGAGCCCGCTCTGCGGGATCTCGAACGAACTGCCGATCTCCCAGGGGGCTTGGCGGGCCGACCAGAGCGTCCCATAGATCGTGTCGGGATGGTTCGGGTCGATCGCAAGCGAGAACGCGCCCGTGTTCTGGTCCTTGTAGAGGACGCGTTGGAAGGTCGCGCCGCCGTCCGTCGAGCGATAGATGCCGCGCTCCGCGTTGGGTCCGTACGGATGTCCGAGGACCGCCACGTAGAGGTGGCTCGCGTCGCGAGGGTCGACCGCGATCGCCGGGATCTGTTGCCCGTCGCGCAGGCCGAGATGCGTCCAGGTCGCGCCCGCATCGGTCGAGCGATACATGCCGTCGCCGATCGCAAGGTCGGGACGCTGGCGACCTTCGCCACTCCCGGCATAGATGACGTTCTCGTTCGAAGGCGCGACCACGAGCGCACCGATCGATCCACTGCTCTGCCCGTCGAAGATCGGGTTCCAGGTCCGGCCGGCGTCGTCGGTCTTCCAGACGCCGCCGTTGACCATGCCCATGTAGTACGTCTTCTGGTCGCTCGGCACGCCCGCGACCGCGGTCGTGCGGCCTCCGCGGAGTGGTCCGATCTCGCGCCACGCCAGCGCACCGTACGACGATGGGGGAATGTGCGAAGAGAGCATGAGCGCGGCGATAAACGGAACGAACACGTGGACACCTCCCGAACGTCGAACCCTTGGCGACGGCGGGAGCCGGGGCCTGGCGGAGCCGCCTTAGCGGCGGTTCTTGCGCGCTTTGATGCGTTTCGGATTGGGGCGGAAGGGCGCGCCGGTCTTGTACTCGCCCTTGTGCGAGAGGTCTTCGTCGACGTCGTCGCAGCCGATCGGGGTGAAGTCGCCGCAGTCGTGCGGGCGGGCCTCGTAGATGCCGCAGTAGTAGTGGCCCGAGCCCTTGCCTTTGAGGAAGACGCATTTGTCGGCCAGATCTTCGGTGATCTTGCGGACCCAGCCGACGTGGTAGCCGTCGGCCGACGGACGCTCGACGATGTACTCGGTCATCACGTCCTTGTACGACATGCCGAAGTGATCGGCGATCCGCTGGACGTCGGCCTTGCTGACGAACGGCTCGTAGCCGCTGCAGCATTCGGCGCAGCCGGGCGGACACGAGATATTCTCGGGCAGCACTTTGAAGTTCTTGCGGGAGAGGTCGATGACCTTAGCGATCGCCTTCACGAACTCCGGATCGTCGTTGTATTTGAAGACCCACTCGCGCTTGGTGATCTCGTTGGCGTTGTAGTAGCGCGTCGTCCGCTCGTCGTACTCGATGGTGATATGCTCTTCATCGATTTCGATCTTGTTGACGTGTTCGATCGGACGCACGTCGAGCAGTTCGGGGTTGGTCGGTTGGCCGGTGCGCCGCGTGAAACTGCGCAAGGCGATGAGGTCGATGGTCTCCATAGCCGCCCAATCTTCTCGGACGTGCGGGTGCCGCCTGTGCGTTCGGGGTAAATACCGCGTATGCAGACGGCTATTGGAGTAGACCTCGGCGGCTCGCACGTGACCGCGGGCGTCGTCACCGACGACGGCGCGATCAAGGCCCAACACGAGCTCGACCTGACCGATCTCCGGTTCGACAAGGTCGTCGACGCCATCGTCAGCGTGATCGGACTGGCCCTTTCGGATGCAGGCAAGAACGTCGCCGGCATCGGGATCGGCTCTCCCGGCAACGTCGAGCCGAAGACCGGTGCGGTCCTCTACTCGCCCAACTTCGGGTGGAAGGATGCTCCCCTCGGCGCGACCCTCAAAGCGAAGCTCGGCCGGCCCGTCTTCGTCGGCAACGACGCGCGCTGTGCGACCTTGGGCGAATATACCTTCGGTATCGGCAAGGGCACCAGGGACTTCGCACTGCTCACGCTCGGCACCGGCATCGGGGGCGGCTTCATCGCCGGTGGGCGGGTCGTGCTCGGGCATAAGTTCGGAGCGGGCGAGGTCGGCCACCATCAGATCCGCCCGGAGAGCGGGTTCGTCTGCAGTTGCGGGAAGATCGGATGCTTCGAAGCGCAGGCCTCGGGCACGGGCTTGATCCGGCACGCGTTTGCGCTCGCGTCGTCGTTTCCGCGCAGCGGCTTGCTGGATGCGTCGCGGGATAAGCTCAGTTCCAAGAAGATCCGCAAGGCGGCCCAGGCCGGCGACGGACACGCGCTCGCGGCCTGGAAGAACTACTCGATCGATCTCGCGACCGGGCTCTCGAACATCATCTCGTTCGTGAATCCCGAGCTGATCGCGCTCGGCGGCGGCGTCAGTTCGGCCGGCGACTTCATGCTCGACGCGGTCAAGGACCGGGTCGATGCGCTGACCACCATGGTGCCGAAGGGTACGACCAAGATCGCGATCGCGAAGCTCGGCAACGACGCCGGGCAGGTCGGCGCCGCGACCATGGCCTTCCGCGGCGGCATGAAAACGGAAAAGGCGTGACCCGAAAACTCGCGCTCATCACCGGTGCCTCCGGCGGTATCGGGCTCGAGATCGCGCGCCTGTTCGCGCGCGACGGGTACGATCTGGCGTTGGTCGCGCGCTCTGCGGAGCGGCTCGACGTGGTCGCCGCCGAGCTACGTGCCCGTGGCAACATCGTGGTGACGACCTTCACTCAGGACCTGAGCGCACCGGGCGCCGCGCGCGTCGTCTTCGGACAGATCCCGGCATGCGATGTGCTGGTGAACAATGCGGGCTTTGCGAGCAACGGCCGGTTCGCAGAGTTGGACGAAGCGCGGATCCTCGACGAGATCTCGCTCGACGTGACGGCTCTCACCCAGCTCACGCGTCTGTATCTGCCCGGCATGATCGAACGCAAACACGGTCGCATCCTCAACGTCGCGTCGACGGCCGCCTTTCTGCCCGGTCCGAACATGGCCGTCTATTACGCGAGCAAGGCGTACGTGCTCTCGTTCTCGGAGGCGCTCGCCGAAGAGATGCGCGGGACCGGCGTCACCGTCACCTGCCTCTGCCCGGGCGCGACCGCGACCGGGTTTGCGGATCGCGCGGAGATGACCGCAACCCGCCTGATGCGCGGCCCGCAAGCCAACGCGACCGACGTCGCGCGCGCCGGATACGATGGCCTGCTGGCCGGAAAGCCGGTGGTCGTGCCCGGCATCACCAACAAGGTCCTGAGCTGGACGGCGCATCTGACCCCGCGTCGCATGTTGCTCTGGCTCTCTCGTAAAGCCGTCGAAAAGGATGCTCGATGAACGCCGTACTGATCGGTCTCGTGTGGTTCGTACTCATATCCGCTCTGATCGTCTTCGCCGTCGAGTTCGGCGTCTGGATCATGAAAGGCATGCTCGGGGGCGACGACGCGCACCATGCGGCGCGCGCCCCGATCGCACGGATCGCAGGATACAGCATCGGCGTCGTCGCGCTGGTGGCGTTCTTCGTGCTCGCGACCGGTATCCGTGGCTGGACGGTCCCGCTGATCGTCGTCGGCATTCCGCTCGCCATTCTCGCAGCGTTCAGAAAACGGCCTTCCGCAAACGAGTGAAAAATCCAGTTATCTCTCTCGTCGTGGTGGCGTTCGATATCCCGCGCGAGATCGAGCGCACGTTGCGTTCGCTCTCGCCCGACTATCAGCGACATATCGATGCGGACGATTACGAGATCGTGGTCGTCGACAACGGCTCGGCCGAGCCGATCGACGCCGACTGGATCGCGGGCCTTTCGGGAAATTTCCGGTTGATCCGCATCGACGACGCTTCGCCGTCTCCGGCTGCCGCGATCAATCGCGGGATCGCCGAAGCCCGCGGCGGGATCGTCGGAGTGATGATCGACGGCGCCCGCATCGTGACGCCCGGGATGCTCGGCTTCGCCCTGCGCGGCGCGCGGCTGCATCCGCGCGCGGTCGTCGCAACGCTCGGATGGTACGTCGGGCATGACTTTCAGGGGCGCGTAGGCGACCGTTCCTCGGCGCGCCGCCGCGACGAAGCGCTGTTGGCGCAGATCGATTGGCCGAACGACGGCTACCGTCTGTTCGAGATCGGAACGATGGACGAATCCTCGATCGACGGTTGGCTGCAGCCGATCGCCGAGTCGAACGCCATCTTCTCGGCGCGCGCGAACTGGGACGCGCTGGGCGGCATGGACGAGCGCTTCGATCTGCCCGGCGGAGGCCTGGTCAATCTCGACACGTTCAATCGCTTCATGGAACTGGCGGACGCCGAACTCGTCATCTTGCTCGGTGAGGCGACCTTCCATCAATGGCATGGCGGGATCAGCACGAACGCCTCGCCCGGACGACAGATCGAGAACTGGGCCACGTGGACGGCGCAGTACGCGCAGATCCGCGGAAAGGCATACGAGACGAATCGCATCGGGCCGCCGATCTACCTCGGCGTGCTCCCGCCGGTGGCGCTCGCGCGCTTTGCGCGCGCGGCGCTCCGGCCTGCGGTCCGGCAGGCCGAGCGCCCCGTCGGTGCTTCCTTCAACGAAGCGCTCTGGACGTCGGCGATCCCGCCGCGCGCCGACGACGAGATAACGGCGCGTCTGATCGATCTCGCGCGCGACGCGTTCGTACACGGGCGGCTGGAGGCGTGCTGTGCGATCGCGCGCCTCGTCCGCGAGCGCGCGCCCGACGAGCCGGGTATCCGGAGCCTGTTGGCGCTGGTCGCACCGAGCGTCTCTCTGCACGGACCGGTCGAGGAGCGGCGCGCGGAGTATCTCGTCGGTCTGGCGGATGCTTTCGCGATTCTCGGGCGTAGCGGCGAGGCCGAGACGAGTTATCGCGCGGCGCTCAGAATCGAACGCGATCTTCCGGCGGCTCATCTGGGCCTGGCCGCCCTGCGGATGCCGGGCGACGGCTACCTCCTAGTCCTCGAACGGCTCTACCGCGCGCTCGAACCCGAGACGGCTGTCGAGATCGGCATCTTCCAAGGCTCGTCGCTCGCGCTCTTCCGGCCGCCGACCGTCGCGATCGGCGTCGATCCG
The DNA here is from genome assembly GCA_041690835.1 of Vulcanimicrobiota bacterium. GTDB lineage: Bacteria > Vulcanimicrobiota > Vulcanimicrobiia > Vulcanimicrobiales > Vulcanimicrobiaceae > JALYSX01. The sequence continues at coordinate 21,849 of JBEPVY010000015.1, forward strand.
AACGCGACTCTGCTCGCGCCGTTGCAGACCGAGACGCACATCTACGCCGAGACGAGCGACGAGTTCTTCGCGCGTGGCCGCTACGCGAAGCTCCTCGGCGCCCGACCTTTGGGGGTAGGATTCATCGATGGCTTGCATCTCTTCGAGCAGGCGCTCAAGGACTTCATCGGTCTGGAAGCGCTGTGCGGTCCGCGCTCGGTGGTGCTGATGCACGACACGGTTCCGCTCGACGACGAGACCCAGAGCCGCTCGCGGGATACGGTCTTCCACACGGGCGATGTGTGGAAGGTCCTCGCCTGTCTCAAGTTCTATCGGCCGGACCTGACCTTCGTCACGATCGGAACGCCACCGACCGGCCTGACGTTGATCACCGGACTCGATCCTACATCGCGCGTGCTCCCGGATCGACTCGACGAAGCGATCGCGCGGTTCGTGGACGCGCCGTTCTCGAGCATCGCTTCCGTCGCGGGAGCAGCGCTCAATATCGTCCCGAACGATTGGGCGTTCGTCGAGGCGCATCTCCAAGAGCGGGGCGTCCTGCGGTGAGCGAGCAGATCTGGGATGCGTACCACCGGTGGTTCTACGAGAACAGCGTCTGGTCGCGGATGCGCTGGCTCGGCGTGCCGATCTACAAGTCGCCGTCGGATCTCTTCAGCTATCAGGAGATCCTCTGCGATCTGCGCCCCACCCTGGTGATCGAGTTCGGCACGCATCAGGGCGGCTCGGCGCTCTACATGCGTTCGGTCCTGGACGCCGCTCGGATCGACGCAGAGATCGTCACGGTCGATATCGATGACGTCGTGCATCCGGCCGCGCGTGCCGATACGAACATCCGTTTCGTCCACGACTCCTCGACGAGCCCGACTGTCCGCGAGATCCTGCGCGAGACGATCGCGCGCCGACCCGGACGGATCTTCGCGATCGTCGATAGCGATCATCGGGCGGAACACGTCTACCAAGAACTGCTCCTTCTGCGCGAGTTCCTGAAGCCCGGCGACTATCTGATCGTGGAAGACGGCAACATCAACGGGCATCCGGTACTGCCGGACTGGGGCCCCGGACCCTACGAAGCGATCGAGCGATACGAGAGCGAGTTTCCGGACGACTATCGCAACGATGGCGAACGCGAGCAGAAGTTCGGCTTCACGTTCGCGCCACGCGGGTTCCTGATCAGGCGCTAGCCGGGAGCGAACCGGTGGTCGCCATCTCCGCGATCAGGTGTGCGATACGACGCGCCGAGCGGACGGGTGCGACCGCGCGTTGATGTACGCGGATCGCCGCGAGCCGCTGCGGATCGGCGAGCAGCCCGCGTACCGCCGCGACCACGTCGCTAGGCCCGCGGAGTGCGACCTCGCCGAGATCGTTTCCGCGCACGAACTCGACGTTCCCGAATTCTTGCCCCGGGATGTAGTCGTACACGACCAACGGCAGCTCGGCCGCGTCGGCTTCGGCGATCGCGCCGGGACCGGCCTTGGTGACCAGCAGGTCGGCGGCCCGGAACAATTCGGGCACGCGATCGGTGAAGCCCATCGCGAGGAGGGGTGTCGGAAGCGAATGCGCCGCCTCGATCAGTCTTTTGCGCATCGCTTCGTTGCGGCCGCACACGACCACCAGGTGGACCGGCAACGCCGCTTTCGCGAGCGCGACGGCGGTGTCGTACAACTTACCGCCGCCTTCACCGCCGGCCATCAAAAGCACGATCGTCGCGTCGGCCGGGAGGCCGAGGCGCTCGCGTATCTCGGCCTTGGTGCCTTCGACGTCGTCGAACTTCGGGTGGATCGGATGGCCGATCAAGCGCAGGCGTTCGGGGAGAACGTCGCGCGAGAGCGCGCGATCGTAGACCTCGCGCGCGGGCACGACGATCGCGTCGGCCTCTTTCGTCAACCAGGACTCGTGCACGCGTCCGAGGTCGGTGATCACGGTGATGAACGGAATGGATCGCATGCCCGCGTCCTCGCGCGCGCGCAAGGCGGGCTCGTTCAAGAGCGGATGCACGGAGACGATCGCGTCGGGCCGGTAGGAGGTGTAGAGGGCGACCAAGCTCTTGCGGTAGAGCGGGTCGCTCAGCCGCACCAACATCTCGTAGCGGCGTCGTCCGTTGGTCGCGTGGTAGAGCGCGCCGTAGACGGCCGGTGCGTATTTGAGCGCGGCCGAATACGCGTTGCCGAGCTGCGTGAGCGGAAATCGGAACTGGGTCGCGACGTCGTCGATGCGATGCTCGAAAGCGACCGGTTCGTGGATCTCGTCGAGCGCCGCCGCGATCGCATTGGCTGCGGCGCGATGGCCGCCGCCCGTATCCGAGATCAGGAAGAGGACGCGTTTGACGGGGACGGTCAACCCGGCAGTCCGCCACGCCGGAGCGCGGCATTTCGTACGCGGCGGCTGGACGGTGAGAGCCAGGCCATCAGCGCGCGCGCCGGTGCGTCGTAAAAGCGGAAGATATCGCCGAACTCGACGTCGGGATCGCGATGATGCCCGTCGTGATCTTCGGGCGTGACGATCTGCAGGGGCCGCAGGACGGCGACCAACCACGCGGGCGTCCGCCAGCCGAGGTCGCTCGTGTGGCGCCACCAGACGTGCACCTGGCCGAGTGCGAGGCCGAGCAGGGCACCCGGCCACGACCACTGCCAGACCAGTGCGGCGACCGCCAGGTACGGGACCGCGCCGAGGATGCCGTCGAGCAGGATCGCCGGGTCGCGCGAGATCACGGCATGATCCCAGAACGAGCGACGACGATCGTGATGGGTGCGCAGATGCAGCGTGAACCAAAGATGTTGCGGTACGTGGTAGAAGAAGGTCGATGCACAATCACCGACGATGAGGACCGCGAGGGCTGCTGCTGCGACTACCATTTCCGATCCGATCCTTCTCGTGCGCCGCCGGTACGCTGGGGTTGTTGTGCGCCTGCGCTAACCCCACCTCTGCCGTATACCCGCGAACGCCGGCCGAAGTTCCGCACGCCGCGCATCTGCTGAACATCGCGTTGAGCTGGCCTCGCGTCGACGCGCAGGTCGATGGCATCTACGGCGCGCGCCCGCTCTTCGACGGCGGTCGCGTGCGCGGTCCGGAGCTCGCGATCGCGCGGGCGATCCTGCACACGAATCTGCAGATCCAGCCGGAATCGGCCCTGCACTTCGCCGTCCTCACGGCGCGCGCGGCGCGCCGGCACGACCTTCCGCCGGAGTTCTTGGCGGCCGTGCTGCTCCAGGAGTCGGCCTACGATCCGCGCGCGCTCTCGAGCGCCGGCGCGGTCGGCATCGGCCAGTTCACGCTCGATACGGCCTCGGACGCCGGCGTCGATCCGTTCGAGCCGGACGGCTCGATCGCCGGCTCCGGGGCGCTGCTGGGCGGCTACGTGGCCGACTATCGCGGGCGCTTCGCGGACCCCTACGCGGTCGCGCTGGCGGCCTACAATGCCGGCCCGGGCGCGGTCGAGCAGTACCACGGCGTCCCGCCCTACGACGAGACTCGCGGTTACATCGCGGACATCGCAGACAGGCAGGCGCGCCTCTACTCGTACGAAAAGTAGGAGCCCATGAAACGTCTGTTTGCGGCCGCTTGCGGCCTCGTTTTCGCCGCCACGTTGGCCGGCTGTGGCAGCACGACCGATAGCCTCGACTTCAAAGTCCCGGCCGGATTCGTCTCCAAGATGAATACGTTCGTCGTAAGCGTCTGGACGAAGGGCGACAAAGATAGCCCGGATCAACTGATCGTGCTCTTCAAGTCCCCGGTCAAGGCTTCAAAGGACGTCGACGTAAACACGTTCGACACGAGTTCCATCTCTTCGTCGGGCGGCATGAAGAATACGAAGATCGAGAGCAAACAGCAGATCAAGATCTGCGGCGATCACCCGGCACTGCTGATGAAAGCGACCGGCACGAGCGAGCAGGCCAAGGGCAAAGACATGGATGTGGAAATGCTCTTCACGTCCTGGGACGGCACGATCTACATGGCGATGTACGGGCACAACCATACGGCCGCGGCCGATCCGGGGGCGGAGAACGCCATCAAGTCCGTCTGCCTGAAGAGCGCTACATAGTACCTGCGACCCTGCTGCGCCGCCTGTTCGCGCGGCAGCCGCTCGAGTGGACCGCTTCTGAGTCCGAGGGCCCGGCCTTGCGCCGGGTCCTCGGCTGGCCGGCGCTCATCTGCATCGGCCTAGGCACGATGCTCGGCGGGATCTTCCCGACGGTGGGTCCCGGTGCGATGCATGCAGGCCCGGGCGTCGTCATCTCGTTCCCGCTCTCGGGATCGGCTGCGTGGCGGTCGCGTTGTGCTACTGCGAGTTCGCCGCGATGGTCCCGGTCGCCGGTAGTGCCTACACCTACGCATATGCGACCCTCGGAGAAATCGTCGCATGGATCATCGGTTGGGATCTGATCCTGGAGTACGGTCTCTCGGTCGCGCCGACGGCATCGTCCTGGTCGTCCTACGCGCAGGGGCTGCTCGGGCAGGTCGGCCTGCATCTGCCGGAATGGGCGCAGACGGCCGCGATCGGCCCGCATCATTTCCAGATCGACGTTCTGGCTTTTGCGATAACGTTGGTCGTCACGATCGTCATCGCGATCGGCATCCGCGAATCGTCGAACGTCAACGCGATGTTCGTGGTCATCCAGATCATCGCGATGCTGGTCTACGTCGCGGCCCTCATCCCGTTCATCCATCCGGCCAACCTGCATCCGCTCGCACCGTTCGGGTGGAGCGGGATCGTCGGAAGCTCGGCGCTCGTGTTCTTCGCGTATATCGGCTTCGATACGGTGACGGTCGCTTCCGAAGAGGCCAAGCGCCCCTCGCGCGACGTTCCGATCGGCATCATCGTCTCGCTCGTGATCGGCGCGCTGCTCTTCTGCGGCATCGCCTTCGTGACCGTCGGCGCGATGCCGTACGGCAAGATCGCCGGTGACGGCGGCGCCGCCATGACCGACGCGGTTCGCTACACCAGCAACAACTGGGTGTTGGTCACGATCGTCGGGATCGGCGGGATCGCAGGCAACCTGACGGTCATGTTGACGTCGTTGCTCGGTCAGATCCGCATCTTCTACGTCATGGCCCGGGATCGGATGTTACCGCCCGGGGTCGCGCGTATCCATCCGCGATTCCGCACGCCCGCGCGCATGACGATGCTGACCGGCGTGGTCGTCGCGCTCCTGGCAGCCGCGCTGCCGCTCGGGGATCTGCTCAATTTCGTCAATATCGGAACGCTCTCGGCATTCGCGATCGTATGCGTCGGCGTGGCGGTCTTGCGGGTCGTGAGGCCGGACGCGCACCGCCCGTTCAAGGCGCCGCTCGTGTGGATCTTCACGATCTTCGGCGCGGGCGGTTGTCTCTATCTGATGTCCGGGCTTGCGTGGCCGACGTGGGTCCGTTTCGGCGCCTGGTTCCTGGCCGGCATCGTCATCTATGCGATCTACGGTTTCCGTAAATCGCGACTGCGCGCCGCTTCCGAGAACGTCGGCTAGATCGCGTTCTCGGGAGCGCTCGTGTCGAAGATCTTCCGGAAGAACGCGAGCGTCAGATGCCAGGCGTCGGCCGTCGCTTCGGCGACCGCTTCGTCGGATTGCTCCGCCTTCTCGGCGACCGCGGTGTGCGTTCCGTGGCGGAAGAACGCGTGCCCGACCTTCGGATAGGTCTGGATCT
>JBEPVY010000016.1:0-26658 GCA_041690835.1 Vulcanimicrobiota bacterium
TCGGTAAAGACGTGCTGATCCCGGTCGCGTCGATCGAAGGCGCGGGTATCCGCGGTTTCGCCGGCACGCGATCGACGCTCTACGGTCAGGCCTACGTCTCGCTGACCTCGCTCGCGCCCGACGTCACCTACACGTTCGACGAAGATGCGCTCGCGCTCGACGTCTCCGTGCGCGCCACGTTGCTACCGAGCGCGACGTACGATCTCGGCGCGACCCGGCCCGCACATCTGGAGTACGTCACCAGCAACGCCGCCTACCTGAACTATGCGCTCAGCCAAGCGCGGGGCGGCGTCTCGACCGGGTTCCTCGAGGGGGGCTTCACGACGGCCGCCGGCGCGTTCTATTCCTCGCTCAGCGCCGTCAGCGGATCTCCGGTCTCGCGCGGTCTGAGCTACTTCGAAGTCGACGATCGGACGCATGCGATCCGTCGAAGTTATGGCGATGCGCTGGCGGAGACCGGAGATCTCGGAGGCTCGGCGTTCATCGCCGGGTTCGCAAGTTCGCGGGCGTTCGACCTGGATCCGTATGCGGTGCATTTCCCTCAGCCGAGCATCGCGGGCGCGGTCACTTCCCCGTCGACCGCGGACGTCTACGTCAATGGCGTCCTGACCAATCGGATCGTCCTGCCGCCCGGGAACTTCGATCTGAGCCGCCTTCCCGTCACCAACGGCAGTGCGACCACCACGGTGGTCGTGACGGATGCGTTCGGGCAATCCCAGACCTACCAGCAGGGCTACTACTCGAATGCCGGACTGCTCGATCGCGGGTCGAACGACTTCGAATATGCGGCCGGCGCGCTACGCGAATCGCCATTCGCACTCGGCGACCGCTATCGCGGGTTCGCCGCCCTGGGGCGCTACCGCGCCGGTCTGAGCGATTCGTTGACCGCGGGCGTGCGCTTCGAGGCGAAGGCCGGAACGATCAGCTTCGGACCGTCGGTGGATATGGCGCTCCGGGCAGGCTCGCTCCATCTGGCCGCCGCCCTCAGCCGCGACGGCGGACTCTCGGGGAGCGCTTACTCGATCGGGTACTCGTTCGTCGCTCCGCGATTCGGCGTCGGCATCACGTACGAGGCGGAGACTGCGGACTACGCGACCCTCAGTCAAGACGCGGGTCAGGATCGTGCGCTCGGAGCGCTCTCGGCCTTCGCGAGCGTGCAGATCGGGAAGCGGTCGACGATCGGACTGCAGTATTTCCATCGGATCGACCGCGATGGCGGTTCGACCGCGCAGACGGCGTTGACCGACACGATGTCGATGGGGCGCAACCTGAGCCTGACGTTGACCGGGGAGCACGCGAGCGGCGGACCGAGCGGACCGACGAATGCGGTGACGGTCGCGCTCAACCTGTCGCTCGGGCGAAGCAATGCCGTGATCTCGAGCCAGGCGGGTACCGACGGGCCCGATACCGCCCTGCAGATCCAAGAGAGCCCGCCCGGGATCTACGGGCTCTCATACGTGGCGTCGGTCGATCACTCCACCAGCACGATCTTGAACGGTTCGGCACAATACCGCGGAGCGTATGGGACGTACGGTTTCGACTATTCGCATAACGTCGCCGGCGCAGCCGGCTACGACATTCGCGCGACCGGCGGGATCGCGGCGATCGGCGGGAGTCTGTTCGCCACTCGTCCGATCCAAGACGCCTATGCGCTGATCGACCTGCCGGGCATCTCCGGGGTCCACGTCTATCTGAACAATCAGGATGTCGGAGTGACCGACAGGCAGGGCAAGCTTTTGGTGCCGGGCCTACTCGCGAACTACGGCAACCTGCTGCGGATCTCGGATGACGGCGCACCCTTGGATGCGAGCATTCAGACGCTCGAGCGCACCATCGCACCGCCGACCCGAGGCGGCGCCGTGGTCACGTTCCCGGTCCGGCGCGTCCACGCGCTGGTCGGAAAACTGCGCGTCCGTCTGCACGGTGCGCTGGTGACCCCGGCGTTCGGCGACTTGAGCATCGACGGCAGCGGCATCCACGCGGAGTCGGCGATCGGCGACGACGGCGAGTTCTATCTCGAGGACGTGCCCAGCGGGAGCTATCCGGCGCTCATCACCTTCAAGCAAGGCACTTGCTCGTTCGTGCTGAAGGAACCCGAGGAGGCGGGCGTCTTAGCCAGCCTCGGAACCTTGGAGTGCACGGTACCATGAAGATGCGTTTCATCGTTTTCGCCGCGTTGCTGGGCATCTGTACGATCGCTTCGGCAGATCGCGCGGATGCCGCCAAGTCCTGCTCGATCTCGTCGGCGACGATGACGTTCGGCAGCTTCGACGTCTACGGCCCCGCCCTCCAGGTGAACGGTACGATCTCGATGTCGTGCACGGTGAGCGGCGCCGCCACGGCCACGCCGTTGGCGAAACTCAAAAAAGGCACTGGGACGATCGCCGATCGGTACATGATATGCACGTCGGGAGCGTGCGTCGGCGGGGCGTTTGCGGCCGATCAACTGCACTACAATCTCTATACGGACGCGACCTACGCGACCGTCTGGGGAACGTCGCCCGGCTATGCGTCGACGCCGGCGACCTGTTCGAACGCCACCTGCGCGATGACCTGGACGATTTTTGGGCTCATCCCGGCGGCCATCGCCGGCGGGACGAACGACGTAGCGGTCGGCGGCTATACGGATTCCGTCGTTGTTGCGGTATCCTACTGATCATGAAGATACGTCTCGTCATCACGATGATCGCCCTCGCGGCGGCTTGCACGCTCGCCTCGGCCGGTCGAGCGGAGGCCAAATCGTGTACGTTTGGCTCGGGCACGATGGCTTTCGGCAATTATGACGTCTTCGGCGCTGCGCTTGCGGTCACGGGTACCATCACGCTGAGCTGCACCAATGCCGGAAACCCCACACCGACGATCACGCTCAGCGCCGGCAGCAGCGGGACGACCGCGAATCGGTCCATGCCCTGCACGTCGGGCCAATGCTTGACCTCGTTCCCGAGCGATCTGTTGCATTACAATCTGTATACGACGATCGCGCACACGACGGTATGGGCGGCGACGGGCCAACCCACGACTCCGGCGAATTGCAAGAATACGACGTGTACGGCGAGCGTCTTCGGGCTGATCCCGGCCGCCGTCTCGGGCGGGACGAACGACATCGCGGCCGGCGGCTACGCGGACTCGGTCACGGTCACGGTCACGTACTGAACGAGGCGACTTAACGCGGCCTTAACACGACGTTTGTCGGCTTGTCAAGCCTGTGCGATTAAGACCTCGGTCAAGTGTCTGTAATGGAGCCCCGAATGCGTAGACCATCACCTCCCTTTCGGGTAGGTTGATTTTGGAGACTCCTCGTCGCGTATGGGCGAGAAGTCGATTGTTCTACGTTAATCGGAGGCTCAGCAGTGCGGCAAATCGCTGTAACCTTCGCTCTGGCGGCTGTCGTCATGTTTTTGACGCCGGTCTCCGCCTTTGCGAAGCCCAACGTCCAACTACGTCTTTCCGGCGTCCTCGTGACGCAGTCGTCGGACGGTCAAGAGACCACCACGTCCCTGGAAAAGGTCACGCCCAAGAAGGGCGAGCTCTATCGTTATACCGTCATCGCTTCGAACGTCGGAACGGATCCGGCATTCAAAGTCGTGACGAAAGAAAACGTGCCGAACGGCACGGCGTTCGTCGGCGGCAGCGCGAGCAAGAGCCGCGGCGTCGTGATCGAGTACTCGCTCGACGGTAAGACGTGGTCGGCGAAGCCGATGGTCTCCGTTGCCACTCCCAAAGGCCTCGTCCGGCGCCCCGCGGATCCGTCCGCGTATGCCTCGATTCGATGGATTGCACCCAAGGTCGCGCCGAAGTCGGCACTGACCTTCACCTATGAGGTTCGCGTTAAATGAAACTCCTTCGCATAGTCCTTGCGTTGGCGGTATTCGCGAGCAGTGTGACGGTCGGTGTCACGACGCAGTCCCCGCAGCCCGCACAGGCCGCGCAGACCGCGCCCAACACGACTATTCAGAACACTGCGAGCGCCACGTATACCGACGCCAACAACGTCACCTATACGACCCAATCGAACACCGTGACCACCCTCGTCGGCAACGCGCCGACGCTCACGGTCACCACCAACAACGGCGCCTCGGCGGGTACGTCGACGGTCGCCCCGGGTCAGATCGTCACCGACACGTACACCCTGACCAACACGGGTAACGCGGCCGGGCACTTCCAGTTGACCGCTTCCGGCGTCTCCGGCGCGGGCAACGACAACGCCAATACGTCGACCGTCCAGTACATCTTCAACGCTACGACGTACGCGTCGCTTGCGCTGTTGAACACCGCGTTGAACGCGGCGAGCGCGACGGCCGTCAACGGCACGATCACGATCGGCGTGCAGTACACCCTCTCGGCCACCCCGACCAACGTCCCCGGTGCCGTGACCACCGGCATGACCGGCAACGTCACGTACGCGGCCGTCGGCGGCGCCTCGGCCCAGACCTCGGCGACCGCGAACAACACCTACACCGACACGGTGCAGAGCGACGCGCGTCTCGACCTGCAGAAGACCAGCAGCCAGGGCGGATCGAGCCCGTACGACATCACCTACACGATCAAGGCCAACGACGGCGGCAACTTCCCGGCCAAGGCGCTAAGCGCCGCGTTGAACAACGCGCTCGGCTTCCCGAACTCGCTCGGTTGCGCGATCATCGTCGACAAGGTCCCGACCTACGGCGGCAACTCGCCGGTCATCAACGGCACGCCGGCGATCACCGCGACGGCCGGTACCAACGGCTATCCGGCCTCCGGTACGACCACGGCCGTGTACTACACGACCAACGCCACCGGCGCCGCCGGTTGGACGACGGTCAAGCCGGGCAACCCCGTCTTCGTCGCGGTCTTCGAGACCGTCACCTCGGGCACGACCTGCTTGAACACCAACGCGGGCTCCGCCGCGGGCAGCGTACCGGCTCCGGCCATCACGCTCTCGTTCGTGGTTCCCCAGCCGGCCGGCCCGGGATCGGGTAACGCCGGCGCCTACCTCAACATCGCCAACGGTCTCGTCGGCGACAACCAGCCGACCGAGCACATCCTCGGCCCGGGAATCCCGTCCAATACCAACGATGCAGGCGGCAGCGCCGGCGTCGTCACCACGGGCGGCCAAGGCTTCGAGAACGTCACCTCTGAGAACGGCCCGAGCGGCGCCTCGCAGATCACGTCCGACAAGGCCCATCAGGCTGCAGCCGTTTTGAACGGCCCGACCGCGGCCACGTATAGCCTCGCGAACCTCCAGACCAGTTCTGCCTGGACCGGAAGCTACGACGGCGTCGTCACCACGAACACGACCAACGACTTCACGGAAGCCTCGTTGACGCCGGCTGCGTTCACGTCGATCAACAGCGGCACCGTCGCGGGCACGCCGAACGGCAACACCTATAGCACGACCTCGACCGTCAACGTCGCCAACGCGCTGTACAACAGCGGCAACGTCGACGACTCGTTCACGGTCGTCGCGACCGCACCGACCGGCGGCTGGACTGTCCAGCTCTACCCGGACAACCCGGGGCACACGGCCCCGGGCGCGGCGGCATATGCCGGTTGCACCTCGGCGGCCGCGACCTGCACGACCACGATCGCGCTGACCTCGGGCCAGGCGATCCAGTACTGGGCCGTTTACGTCTCGCCGAGCGGCCAGCAGTCGTTCGTCCGCAAAGATGGCAACATCGTTGCGACCAGCGTTGCCGACGTCGCCCAGTCGAACACGACGCACAACGAGATCTACTCCGGCTTCATCGTCCTGACGAAGTCGGTCACGGTCACGAGCAACGGCTGCCCCTCGGGCGTTACGCCCCCGGTCGGTGGAGCGTGCCCGGGCGGCGTGCTGACCTATAGCGTCGACTATCGCAACATCGCCGTCCCGGGTAACGGTACGGAAGTCGCCAACCCGGCACTGTTCCTCATCACCAAGCCCGGCACGCTCATCGTGAGCGAAGACGGCGCGGCGATCGGTAACACGTGGGCCGCCAACACCAACGGGCTGAACGCGGCCGCGACGGATACCCCGGGAACGGGTGGTCCGTGGACCTCGACCTACACCACCAACACCGCCGCTTCGACCGCATTCACGTGCATCGTCGGTGGCGCGGCGTTCCAACTGCAAGCCGGTTGGAATGGCGTGATCAGCTTCGCCGTTACGATAAAGTAACGTCGTAGCTAAGACGATCGGCACTGAGTCTGCGATGCGGAAGCATCTCCGGCTGATCGCTCTCATCGCCATGGTTCTCGGGTTCGTACTCGGGAACTATGGCGATGTGTTCGCTGCGTCCGGGGCGCAAGCGGGCGCACGGACGGCGGCCGCCACGCAGGGCGGCACCGTCATCTCCAACAACGCCAGCGCCACCTACTCCGACGCCGGCGGCGCGACCTACACGACCATCTCGAACGTGGTCGAGACGACCGTCGCGCTGATCGGCTCGCTGGTCGTCGATCCGAAACATCCGGCCGCCGATCCGGTCGCCGACTCCGCGCCGGTCGGTCCGACCACGCGCACCTTCACGATCGTCAATACGTCGAACATCACCGACGCCTACACGATCGCGGCCGAGGCGAACTCGCCCGCGCCGGCCGCGCAGATCTTCTTTCAGGTCGGCAGCGGCACGCTGATCCCGGTCACGATCGGGACGACCGTCTCGCCGAACGTCGACGCCGGCGGATCGATCAACGTCGTCGTCAAGGTCGACACCACCGGCCTCGCGGTCGGCACGCAGGTTCCGGTCACGTTGACGGCGCGTACGACCGTCACCGGCACCACCAACGGGCTGCAGTCCGACACCGGCGAGCAGTGGATCGTGATCGCCAAGGGCGCCGACCTGGTCGGCCCGGGTGGCGGCACCACCCAGATCTCCAAGACGGTCGATCACACCACCGTCGTCCAGTCGGCGCCGGGCGGCACGGTGACGTACGACATCGTCGCGCTGAACTCGGGCGGCTCGGCCGCAAATCACGTGATCGTGACCGACGTGCTTGCGACCGGCCTGACGGCCAACCCGGCATCGGTCGTCGCCAAGATCGACGGGGTCGTCGTTCCGAGTACGGTCGACCTGACGGGCAACACCCTCACGGTCCACGTCGCGGTCCTGCCGGCCGGATCGACCCTCGACGTCTCGTTCGACTGCGCCGTCTCGAGCGCCGCGACGATCGGCCAAGCGTTCGTCAACATCGCGAGCATCTCGGCCGACGGCATCCCGGATCTGCCGACCACGCCGACCAGCGTGCTGACCGGCACCGCCAACGTCGTCTTCGACGGGTACGGCGGCGGCGCACAGCCGGTCGGCGGCGCGACCGTCACCCTGCTCGGGGCGGACGGCCTGCCGGTCGTCCTCTCATCGACCGCGCACGTGCCGGCCTCGACGAGCTCCCTCGGGAACACGTCCAATCCGTTCGTCACCGGACCCGACGGCACGTACGGCTTCGATCTGGATCCGTCGACGATTTCCGGCCCGACGCACCTCGTCTTGACGATCAGCGCGCCGAACTACCTCAACCGGCGTATCGCGCTCGACTTGGTGCCCGGTTCGGGTGGAAATCCGCTCTACAACGTGAAGGTCACGTCGCTCGACCAGCAACCGCTGGCGATCGCGGGCGGCTTTTCGCTGACGACCACCGACGTCGCGATCAACAACATCTTCGGATTTTTCGGTAACCTGCCGCTCTTCCGGGCGCGCACGCTTATCGTGACCAAGAATGTCGACCGTCAGGTCGCGCAACCGGGCGACCGGCTCGCGTACTCGATCGATATTCAGAATACCTCGGCTTCGACGATCGGCACCACGCAGATCGTCGACACGCTGCCGTCCGGGTTGGCATACGCTCCCGGTACGGCCAAGCTCGATGGCGTGGCGCTGGAACCGACCATCAACGGCCGCACGTTGACCTGGACGTTACCGGCGATCGCGCCATCGAGCGACCATACCCTCACCTACTACTGCGTCGTCTATCCGTCGGTCCCGAGCGGGACCAACCTCGTCAATAGCGTCGACGTGACCGGACTCGTCCCGGGGACCGATGTGACGACGACCGCCAACTCGACCGTCTCGGTGCAGATCGTCGGTGGCGCGTTCTCGCAGCGTCAAGTGATCACCGGCCGCGTCTTCGTCGACGCGATGAAGTCCGGGCGGTTCCGTCGCGGCGATACCGGCGTGCCCGGCGTGCGCGTCTTCCTCGAAGATGGCTCCTCGGTCGTGACCGATGCGCAGGGGCGTTTCTCGTTTCCGGGCGCGCGTCCGGGCATGCACGTCCTGCGGGTCGATGCGACCACGCTCCCGCTCGGCGTCCACCCCTACGACGGCTATCCGATCACGTCGTCGCGCTCGACCCAACAGCTCGTGCATGGGATCATGGACGACGGCCTGATCGAAGACGTCGAGTTCGCGATGGCGCCGCAATGAAGAACGCCATCCGCAAGGCCGTCGCTGCATTCGTGATGGTCGCGTTCGTCTTCGGCACGCACGATCTCTCGTTCTCGGCGGGCACCGAACCGGGCTCGGTCGTCGCAAGCGCGACCGGTGCCTCGACCGGCGCGACGCCGACCTCGGCCTCGTCGCCCGGTCCCGTCGGCAACACGACCCTGTTCGGCGATCTCGCACATCTGATCTACACCGCGACGGGCGACCTGACCGCGGACTTCGTCACGCCGAGCGATGGGTACGCCTCGCCGACGATCTCGCAGCGCTTCGTGGTCGACACGGTGCGCGACGCCGGGGTCGAGATCACCGTCGACGGCGAGATCGTGCCGACGAAACAGATCGGCAAGCGCGTGGTCGTCGTGAAGTCGGGCCTCACGCAGTACGAATACTTCGGCATCCTGCTCAAGCCCGGCCCGAACGTCGTGACGATCACGCCGATCGGTCTGGACGGCCTGCGCGGGTCCTCGAAGACCGCGACCATCTTCGGTCCGGGTCTGCCGGTCTCGGTCAGCGCGACGCTCTCGCACCCGCTGGTCGCGGACGGTACGAGCGTCCAACAGTTGCAGATCGCAGGGATCGATCGCTGGGGACATCCGGCGATGCCGGGTGCGACCGTCAAGATCTCGGTCGTCGAAGGCGACGTCAAGATCGGCAATGCGGTCGCCGCGACGCCGGATCCGACCGCGATCGTTCCGGGCGCGCAGCCGTCCGCGCAGCCGAACGATCAGAACGGCGACAACAGTCCGGACCACCAACTCGACGCGCCGCTCGGCGACGGCGGCATCGTCTCGGTGCCGTTGCACGCCGGGCTCGTCCCGGGAACGCTGCGCCTCTCGATGGTCTCGGGCGACGTCACCCAGACGCAGACGTTCTATATCGCTCCGTACGTGCGTAAGCCGTTCGTGAGCGGCATGCTTTCGCTCGGTGCCGGTGTCGTGCCGGGTCCCGTCAACGGCGATGGCGAGTACGACGCCGGCGGCGCGCGTCGCGGTCGGGCGGCGATCTACGGAGCGGGTAAGGTCGGCAAGCAGTCGGTCCTGACGTTCTCGTACGAATCGCAGAACCGGCTCGAGCCGCTCTCATCGGTCGGTCAGTTCGTCGACAACCCGAACGAGCGCCCATACCTCACGTACGGCGACTCGTCGACGCGAACCGACGATCTGCACTCGAACGATCATTTCTTCGCCCGGCTCGATTCGGGCCGGAGCAGCTTCATGTGGGGCCAGTTCGAGGCGAACACCGGCGGCGCGGCGGCCGTCGGTAGCTTCCGTCAGCTCCTGAGCGGCGCAAAAGCCGATATCAACGCGGGCGGCACGCACCTGACGGCGTTCACCGCGAAGAACTCGGTCGGCTACTCGTCGCAGATCTTGAGTGCGACCGGCCTCACCGCCCTCGCCCAGCCGTTGCGTCCGAACATCGTCGTCGGCTCGGATTACCTGACGCTCGTCTCGCTCGATCGCCGGACGGGTGCCGTGCTGACACAGACGCCCCTCCAACGCAACATCGACTATACCATCGACTACGCGACCGGAACCCTGCGCTTCATCAATCCTCCGCTCCCCTTCGACGTGCACTTCAACCCGCAGGCGGTCCTGGTGCAGTACCAATACGCGGGCGTCGGCGTGGCGGCCCAGACGATCGGCGGCCGGTTGGCGTTCGACATGGGCCACCAAGGCGCGACCAACTTCGAACTCGGCTACGTCAACTCGGTGAGCGGTGCGTCCAACTTCGCGCTGTTCCAGCAGTCGCTCTCGGGCAAGCTTCCGGGCGGCGGCTGGTCGATCTCGCACGCGAACAGCAGCGGACAGGGTCCGACCACGACCGGCCTGATCCAGCCGGTCGGCCTGGATTCCGGCAGCGCGTGGCATGCGGCCTACAATCAGCGGAGCGGCTTCAATACGCTGAGCTTGGATTACCAGAACACGTCGGCCGGCTACGCGAACCCGTTCGGCGGCCTCTCGGTGCCGGGCTTCTCGTCGTACCGCTTGGCGTTCCAGCGCACCGTGCCGCGTCACAACGATCTGACGCTCGCGATCGATGGCCAGTCGAATCACGGCGTCGGCATCGACAACGCGCAGGCCGGCGCATCCCTCTCGTACCGTCAGTATCTCGGCACGCGTCTCTCGATGCTGCTCGGGATGAACGTCCACACCCAGCACGACGGCTTGGTCGATCCGACCGGCACGGGCACGCCGACCATCAGCAGCGGAACGGTCGCGCAGACCGAGGTCGGCATCGACTACCGTCCTTCGTCCAAACTCTCGCTCAGCGTGGATCGCACGGCCTCGCTCGGCGGCGGCATCGACACGACCCAACCCGCGCAGACGATTGCGCAGTTGACGTACGACATGGACAAACGCGGCAAGTTCTACATCCGCGAACTCTTCAGCGACGCGCCGGTCGCGGCGTTCGCACAGGCCACCTCGAACATCTCGATCGCGGGCAACTCGACCCACGCGACCCAGTTCGGGATCGAGCGGAGCTTGAGTCCGGCCACGACCGTGACCTCCGACTACTTGATCTCGCAGACCGGGAGCGGGACCGACATCTACTCCGCGATCGGCGTTCAAGAGAAGTTCCGGATCGGCAAGAATCTCGGCGGTAACCTGTTCGTGCAAAGCGCGAATGCGAGGGGCGCGGATGCGACCGGGTTCTCGGTCTGGGGCGCGACCCTGAACTATTCGTCGCCGAACGGTCTGCGCGCCGCACTCGCCTATCAGACGCGCAGCGGGTCGACCGGCGGCTCGACCTTCTCGGCCGGCTTCGCCGGCCCGATCAATCCGAACCTCTCGATCGTCGGAGCGCTCAGCCACGCCTACTCGGGTGGTTCGGCTTCGGTCAACGATCAGGTCTCGCTCGCCTATCGTCCGGCGACCGACGATCGCCTGATCTCGCTCTTCGGCTGGCAGCGGAGCAGCGGCACCGCGACGCTCGTGAGCGGATCCGGAACCGACGTGGTCTCGTTCGAAGAACTCTTCCGTCCGTGGGACGGTTTCGAAGTCGCCGGACGGTTCGCATACAAGCTCGACGGCGATTCGTTCTACAAAGCGCATACGTCGCTTTCGGGCGTGCGCGTGCGCCAGAACGTCGGCAAACGCTTCGACGTCGGCGCCGAGCTGCGTCGTCTGAGCGCGACGAACATCCCGGGTGCGCAGTCGACCGACCTGGCGGTCGAGGGCGGCTATCAGATCGGTGGAGGTTCGCGGATCGCGGCGGGGTATAACTTCTCGGGAAGCGTCGACCCGACGCTGACCGGCGCGCCGACCCGGCGAGGCTTCTACGTCACATTTACAACGCTAGTAGATCGTATATTCGGATGGGGCAAGCCCTGAGGCGAGGCGCGGCGCTGATCTTGGCGTTCGCGCAAGTCGTCACGGTCGCGGCGATCGTCCAGATCGCCGGAATCGCTCCGGCGGACGCGGCCACGTTTTCATGCATGGCCGGTAACGACGGGAGTCCCGGTACCCTCTCGGGCGTCTACGACTCGTATTATAAGCCGGGCCTCGGAACGATTTCAGCGGGCGCAACGTCGATCGGTGTCGGAACGATCGATACGTCGTCGGGCGGAGCTTCGACGTCGATCGCCATAGGCGACGAGCTGCTCGTCATGCAGATGCAAGACGGTACGTTCACCTACACCAACAGCGCTTCATACGGTAGCGGTGCGTCCATCGGCAATGCGGGACTCTACGAGTACGTCCAGGTCAAGACGCTGGTCGGCTCGACCGCCGGCATCGTCGGAGCGGGCAGCGGAAACGGCCTGATCAACTCGTATACGGAGTCGGCCGCGACCGGGTCCCACGGGCAGCAGACGTATCAGATCATCCGCGTCCCGCAGTACCTCACGGCGACGCTGTCGAGCACGTTTCGGGCCGCCTATTGGAACGGAAAGACCGGCGGTGTTGCAGCCCTCGACGTCGCCTCGACGCTCAATCTCGGCGGTGCGACGATCTATGCGACCGGCAATGGCTTCCGCGGTGGCGGCCTTGCGCAAGCGACGGTCGGCGCGGCCTCGGCCTTGAATAGCGATTACGTCGCCTCTGCGACCATGAACGGCGCGAACCCGAGTACCAATCCGCCGGCGGATGGATTCAAGGGCGAGGGCATCTTCGGAACGCCCGACTATACGTTCGGCTACACCGTCTTCACGACGCCCTCGACTCCGACCACGCCGGTCATCACGAAGGCCACCAGCGGCAACGGCTATCCGGGCGGCGACGTCGCCATGGGCGCGCCCGGAAATGCGGGCGGCGGAGGCACGGATATGAATCCGTCGACCAACGATTCGAACTCGGGCGGCGGCGGGGGAGGCAATGCCGGCACGGGCGGCATCGGCGGCTATCCGTGGTCGACACAATATACCTCGGCCGCGCACAAATACTACTCACAAGACGTTCCGGGTCTCAACGTCGCGGCGAGCTACGGAGCGGTCGACGCGACCCATAACCCGGACATCGGCGGTCGCGGCGCGTCCGCGATCGCGATCGCCGGACGGGCCTTGATGGGCGGCGGCGGAGGTGCGGGTTCGAACAACAACGGCTCCGGCCCGACCTACGGATCGTCGGGCGGAGTCGGCGGCGGCGTAGTGCTGTTGCGGATCGCGGATACGAGCGGTTCGGCCGCGACGATCCACGCGGACGGTACGGTCGGGATCGCGCCGGACAACGACGGCGGTGGCGGCGGCGGTGCCGGCGGGACCGTGATCGTCACGTCGCCGAACGCGTTTTCGGGGTTCACGATCACCGCCTCAGGAGCGGACGGCACGCTCACCGCGCAATCCAATAAATTGGCACACGGGCCCGGCGGCGGCGGCGGGGGTGGCATCGTATACAGCAGCAGTTCCGTGAGCGCGAGCGTGCCGGGCGGAGCCAACGGGACCACATACAACGGCAAGACCGGCAATACGGCGGACTCCTATGGATCCACGTCGGGCTCCTCGGGTACGACGAACCTCGCCTATAGTTACGCGTCGGTTCCGGGCGTGCCGTCAGGGTCCGAGTGTTTCTCGACCGGCGGAACGACCATCTTCATCGGACCGGTCGACAACACCGAGGTGACCTACAAAGGCGCGAACTATACGGGATCGTACGATGGATCGCTCGCGGCTACGAATAACAACGACTTTACGGCTCGCAGTTTCGTCACCGGCACCTCGACCATCATCAACTCCGGAACGGTGCCCGGCACGCCCATCGGAAACGTCCTGACCGGGACTTCGTCCGTCTCGGTTCCGGACCAGGCGTACTATCACAACTCGTCGGGCTCGACGCAGACCGTGACGATCAATTCGACGGCGCCGGTCGCGCCGTCGGGCTGGACGGTCCAGACCTGCAACGACAACGGAGTAGGCACGGCCGGCACCGGAACGGGCGGCAACGGCCCGAATCTCGGGAGCTGTTCGGCGGCCGGCGCGACCTCGTCGGCGGGCCAATCCGTCCCGAATGGATTCAACGGCACGCTCACGGTCTGGTCGGTCTATGCAGTGCCCACCGGCACCACGGCCTTCACTCGCTACGATGCGGTCGAGCGGATCGACGACGGGACGACGTCGAACTATACGCACCACGAACTCTATGCGGGCTTCGTGCCGATCACGAAGACGACGACCGTCGTCGCGAGCGGATGCCCGGCCGGCGTGACTCCACCTAGCGGCGGCCTCTGTCCGGGGGGCGTCTTGCAGTACGCGCTGGATTTCCGCGACGTCATGGTGGGCGCCGGGCTCGGCACCGAGGGGCAACTGCTTTCGGCATTCCTCGCGACGGCCGCAGGCCAGCTTGCGATAGCGGATAACGGCGGTAGCGGAAGCAATAATTGGGCGACGTCCACGAACGGGCTGAAGATCGCGCTCAGTGCGGGTGGCGTCTACACGACCTGCGGAACCGGAGTCAACGCGTGCGGATCGTCGGTTACGGGCACGACCTTCACCGGCGGGACGGCCGCGTCCACGGCATTCACCGCGACCATCGGCGGCGCGGCGTTCCAATTGAAACCGTCGGGCATCACCGGAGGGACGTCGTCCGGGACCGTCATCTTCGCGCTGACGATCAAATGAACTGGGCTATGGAGAAGGTAACGGTACAATGAAACGTCGTCTGTTGGCCGCCGCGCTCGCGATCGCGCAGTTCGTCTCGGTCCTCGTCGTCGGTGAGGCGATCACGGCCTTGCCGGCGCTTGCTGCCTTTACGTGTACGGCGGGCCAAGACGGCGCGGGCGGCACGCTCTCCGGGACCAATGCGAACTCGTACTATCAGCCTGCGGTCGGCACGCTTGCGGCCGGCTCTACCACCGTTGCGCTCGGGACACAAGACACCGGCGGTGGCGGCGGGACCGCGGTTCCCGTGGCGAACGACGAACTGCTCATCATCCAGATGCAAGACGGCACGTTCACCTACACCAACAGTTCATCGTACGGTACCGGCGCGTCGATCGCCAATGCCGGTCTCTACGAGTACGTGCAGGTCGTCAGCATGGCGGGCAGCACCGCGACGATCCTCGGCGGCGGAACGGGCGGTGGCTTGATCAACTCCTACACGCGCTCGGCAGCGAGCGGAACGCATGGTCAACAGACCTATCAGATCATCCGCGTGCCACAATACACCACCGCGACTTTGAGTTCGACATACACCGCCGCCTACTGGGATGGCAAGACCGGCGGCGTGGCGGCGCTCGACATCGCATCCACTCTCAACCTTGGCGGCGCCAACATCTATACGACCGGCGACGGATTCCGGGGCGGCGGCGCCAACGTCGCGACCGTCAGTCCGGCCTCAGTACTGAGCACCGACTACGTCGACTCCGCGACCATGAACGGTGCGAATCCGGCGACCAATCCGCCCGCGATGGGCTTCAAGGGCGAGGGCATCTTCGGAACCCCCGACTACACGTTCGGCTACACCAATTTCGCGGCTCCGTCGGCACCGGTCGGGCCGACCATCGTCAAGGCGACCAGCGGCAACGGGTATCCCGGCGGCGACGTCGCGATGGGTGCACCCGGTAACGCCGGTGGCGGCGGCAGCGACATGAACCCCTCGACCAACGATTCGAATACCGGCGGCGGCGGCGGCTCGAACGGCGGCGACGGCGGCAACGGCGGTTGGCCCTGGTCGACGAGCGAACCCAACTATGCCAAGACGAATCCCGCGACCCACACGGCGGCGAACTACGGAGCGGTCGACGCGAATCACAATCCGGATCTGGGCGGCCGCGGCGCGAGCGCGGTCGCGACCGGTATCCGCGCGATCATGGGTGGCGGCGGCGGGGCCGGCTCGAACAACAACGCATCCAACAACAACACCTACGGCAACTACGGATCATCCGGCGGCACGGGCGGCGGCATCGTCATGATGCGCATCGCCGACACCAGCGGAAGCGCCGCGACGATTTTCGCCGAAGGTACGACCGGTCTCGCGCCGGACAACGACGGCGGCGGCGGCGGCGGCGCGGGCGGAACGGTCATCATCACCTCGCCGAACGCCTTTACGGGCCTGACCGTCTACGCGCGCGGTGCGGCCGGGACGTCCGCCTATTTCGCGGCCGGTGACACGAGCACGACGACCGCCCACGGTCCGGGCGGCGGCGGTGGCGGCGGTGCTGTCTACAGCAGCAGTTCGGTCAGCGCCAATACCAACGGTGGACAGAACGGCGCAACCGTGACCGGGGTGGCGCTCGCCTATGGTTCGACGTCGGGAACGAGCGGGACGTCGAGCCTCATCTCGTATTCGTCGATTCCCGGCGCGCCGTCGGGGGCCGAATGCTACTCGAGCACGAGCGCGAACACGCCCTACATCGGGCCTTACGCTGCTACGGATACGGGCGGCACGGCGAATCTCGGTGCGGACTATACGGGCTCATACGACGGGTCGGTCAGCGCGACCAATAACAACGATTTTACCGCAGCGAGCATGGACCTCGCGAGCGCATCCGCGACGCCCACGAACACGGGGACCGTAGCCGGCATCTGGTTCGGTTCGTCGTTCACGTTTGCAACGGCGCCGACCATCAATATCCAGCACGAGTTCGAGTACCGGGCGTCGAGCACCGCGGTGACGCCTGTGACGATCACCGCGACCGCGCCGCAACTACCCGGCAGTTGGACGGTCCGCCTCTGCCAAGACACGAGCACGAACGGAGTTCCGGCGGCGATCAGCTGCTCTACCAACGCGCAGACATGCACGTCTGGTAACGACAACACGTTCACGACCCGCAATGTGGCCTCGACCAGCACGACGACGATGGTGTTCTGCTCGGCTAGCCGGACCCGGCGGCATCGCGTCTTCTGGACGCAGTATACGCCGTCGGCGGGATCCTATACGACGTTCCAACGTTACGACGCGGCGATAACCGCGAGCGACGGAGCCCAGTCGAATACCACCCACGACGAGATCTATGCGGGCTTCGTCCCGATCACGAAGACCTCGGCGGTCGTGACCAACGGCTGCCCGTCCGGCGTGACGCCTCCGACCGGCGGTCTGTGCCCGGGCGGCGTGGTTCGTTATACGCTGGATTTCCGCAACATCATGGTCGGCGCCGGACTCGGCGACGAGTCCCAACTCCTGAGCGCGTTCCTAGCGACCAAGGCCGGCACGCTGGTCATCAGCGATAACGGCGCCGCGACCTTCACCAACGGCGCGGCGACCAACAACACCGCCACCTACAGCAACGGTCTGGCGAGTCTGATGATCTCGGCCAATAACGCGGGCTACACGACCTGCTCTGCGACCGCGAACACCTGCGGAACGTCGATCGCGAATACGACCTACACCGGCAATGCGCTGCTCTCGACCAGTTGGACCGCGACCGTGGGCGGCACGCTCTTCCAACTGACGCCGACCGGCTACACAGCCGGCACGCACAACGATGATCAGGGAACGGTCACGTTCGCGGAAACGGTCAAGTAGACCGACGTACCATCCAGCCGAAGAAGAGATAGCCGAGCACGATCGGGATCGGGGCCGCCAGTAGCGCGCTCTCGCTCGCCCGCATGACGCCCGCGTCGATCTCCGGAAAGCGCGCGGAGCTTGCGATCAACAGCACCACCAGCAATGGGATGAACGCAAGCGCCCGCCACAGCCCGCGATGCTGGCCGCCGCTCGCGCGTACGATCTGCACGCCGCTCAAGACCGCGAAGATGAAGATCACCGGATCGCTGAAGTTCGCATATTCCGGCAATGCACGTTCGTATCCGAATGCCAGGAAGAGCCCGATCACGAACCACGGATGCGAGAGCCTCGGCGCTCTCCAACGCCCGAACAGGATGGCCGCGGCCGCCGCGAAGTACGCGCCGGCGCCGGCCACCTGTAGATACGGCGCGACGTTCACGCCGGCGGCGAGCCGATCACCGGCTTGACGGTATCCCCGAGGGCGTGGTGGATGGCCGCGAGCATCTCCGGATCGGTCTCTTGCTCGCGCGCGCACAGCAGGATGGGCAGTCGCCAGTCCTTATCCGCCGCCGCGAGCTGGCGGATGATCGCCAGCCGCATCGGCGCATCGAAGTCGCGTTGCCCCGTCCCGAGGAGCGCCGGCCAATAGATCTTGGCCTCCGGTGGCGGAGCCGACAGCGGGGCCGGCGCAGCGCCCGCCTTCAAAGCAGGCTCCGGCCAGCGCCGAAGAGCGGCCAAGAGAAACAGGGCGCCGGCGAAGAGGCTAACGGCGACCCCTATTTCCGTAATCGGCATTGGGGGAGAGGTTCCACGATTCCAGCCTCGCTCCATGCCACCGGCCGTCACGCTCGGGCTCTCGGATGCGTTAAGATGTTGCCCTGAGGAGGCATTGAACATGCGGCGTCTCGGTGTCTTGATTCCCTGTCTGGTGCTGGCGCTCTTGAGCGCCGGCGTCTCCGCGTCCGCGCAAGAGAAGATCATTCTCAATCCCAACGCGGCGCGCGAAAACCTCAACTTCGATTCCGACCCGCTGGGAGCGATGAAGACCGCGCGCGAGCGCGTCGCCGCCGGCGACCTGCCCGGAGCGATCCGTGGCCTGGCCATCTACGCCGCCGCACATCCGACCGAGGCCGATCCGGCCCGCCTTCTCGGCGATCTGTACTATCGGAGCGGGGACCTCGGTAAGGCCGAGAGCGTCTATCGCGGCGTCCTGGCGCTCTACCCGAGAGACAAAGAGACCCACAACCGGCTCGGAACCGTCCTGGCCACCGAAAACCGCGTCGACGATGCGATCGCGGAGTTCAACGCCTCGCTCCCCGGCACGGACAGCGTCGGCGACCTGGTCGCACTCCACGCTCGCAAGGGCGATCTTCAGAACTACCGCGCCAAACTCGAACTCCTCGCGCAGACCTACCCGACGTACTCCGCCGCTCAAAGCGAACTCGGCCAAGCCTACGCCGCACTTCACCGCCCGAGCGAGGCCGCCCGTATGTTCCGCCGAGCACTCGATAGCGACTCGACGGATCTGACGGCCTTGAACGGCCTCGGCCTCGCGATGCTCGACCTGCGTGCCTTCGATCTCGCCGCCGGCAACTTCAAACGGTGCCTCGCGATCGACCCGACCAGCTACTCGTGCGCAGATAATCTCGGCGCGACGTACCTCGAGATGGGCAAAGACGACGACGCCCGAGCGATCCTCACGCGCGCCACCGCGCTCGCTCCCGAACGTGCCGAAGCCCTCGTCAACTTCGGTTTCCTGGCCGACAGCCAAGGCGACTGGAAAGGCGCCGTCGCCTGGTACGTCAGAGCGCTCGCGCTCTCACCCTTCGCACGAGACGCCTACTTCGATCTCGGCCTCGAGTACGAGCAACACCGGCTCTTCGACCAAGCCGAAGCCGTCCTCGTAAAAGGCATCGCCATCAATCCGAACGACGGCCCCCTCCACGTCGTACTCGGTCAGACCTACCAGGACGCCGGCAAGAACGATCTCGCGCTAGAACAGTTCCGACTAGCCGCCGCATCCCTCGACCCGACGATCGTATCCCTAGCCCGCATGCGTTTCGCCGCTCTAGACGGCGGACACACGCCCGCTCCGTAACCACCCCAACAACCGCCCGAATCCCAAGGAGTGCTAGCGCGGATGTAGGATGAGCTCGAGCGCGGGGTACGCGTCCTCGGGCGGCGTTCCGATTTTTTCGCAATCGCCATGGATGGCGACTTCCTTTGAAAGTTGCGAAAAAACGGACGAGTAGGAGCGACCACGATGGTCGCGACGAACGTCCGCCCGAGGATGCGTACCCCGCGCTCGAGCTCATCCTACATCCGCGCCGACGCGACGCTACCTACCGCAACAACGCCAACACTTCGACTTCTACGTTGCAATGCTTGGGGAGCGTTTTGACCGCTACGGTCGAGCGGGCCGGTTTGGTCTCACCGAAGTACGCGCCGTAGACTTCGTTGACCGCCGCGAAGTCCGACATCTCCGCCAAAAAGATGGTCGTCTTCACCACATCGTTGTAGTCCAGCCCGGCGGCGTTTAGGACGGCGCCGACGTTTTTCATGACTTGCGTCGTCTGGGCTTGGATGTCACCTTGGACGAGTTCGTTGGTGGCCGGGTCGATCGGGGTTTGGCCGCTGCAGAAGAGGAAGCCGTTGGCGGCGACGGCGTGGCTGTAGGGGCCGATCGGCGCGGGGGCTCCGGGGGCGGTTATCGATTTTGCGTTGCTCATCGTGAAGGATGCTTGGCGGTTGGCGCGCAGAGTCTTTTGTGACGATGCTCGCATTTGAGTTGGATATTCTGGCCGCGGTCTATTCGGCGGTCGCTCCCGATGGCGCGCCGCGCGATGGGGCGGCGCAGATGGCGCAAGCCGTCGAGCGTTTGGCTCCGGCTCGGGCGGCGAAGTTGCGGCTGTTGCTGCGCGGGCTGCACGCGCTCGGGTTCTCGCGGCGTTCGCTGGAGTCGCGGGCGCGGATGTTGCGATCGATGGCGGTGAGTCCGATCCCGGATCTGCGGACCGGGTTTGCGGCGTTGGTGCGGCTGGCGCTGTTCCTTGCCTATGCGTCCGATGACGCGGGCGAGCGGAACGCCCTTTGGGCGCAGATCGACTACCCGGGACCGCTCGAAGATCTGCCGATCGCGTCGGCGCCGCATGCGCGAGCGGATGAGCAGCCGCCGGATCGCGTCGACGTGATCGTCGTCGGTTCGGGTGCGGGTGGCGGGGCGGCGGCGAGTGCGTTTGCGCGGGCGGGATTGCGGGTGGCCGTGTTCGAGGCCGGGCCGTGGCCGGCTGGGGTGGCTCGGCGGCAGAGCGAGCGGGATGCGTTTGCGGAGCTGTATCTCGAATCGGGGCTGAGTGCGAGCGACGATCTCGGCGTTTCGATCTTGGCCGGCGCGTGCGTCGGTGGTGGAACGGCGGTGAACTGGACGACCTCGCTGCGACTGAGCGAAGCGGTTGCGGCGCAGTGGGAGCGGGCGAGCGGCGTCGAGTTCGCGGAGTCGCTGCGGCCGCACTACGATATGCTCGAGCGCGAGTTGGGTCTGGTTCCGGCGGCGGCGCATAACCGCAACAACGGTGCGATTCTGCGGGGTGCGGCCGCGCTCGGATGGCGTGCGATCGCGCAACCGCGGAATGCGGCGTGCACGAACGACGGATGCGCCTATTGCGGATTCGGATGCGCCTACGAGACGAAGCGGTCGAGCGATCGGACGTTCTTGCGCGAAGTGCTCGATCGGGATGGATGGGTCGTCGCGAACGCTCCGGTCGAATGCGTGCTCGTCGAAGACGGCGTCGCGGTCGGCGTGCGCGTCGGGATCGCGGGCGACGTCCGCGAGGTCCGGGCTGCGACGATCGTGTGTGCGGCCGGGACGTTGCGGACGCCGGCGTTGCTGGCGACGGCGGGGGTTCGGTCGGCGCATCTGGGCGCGCATCTGCACTTGCATCCGACGAGTGCCATCCTGGCGGAGTTCGACGAGCCGATCGAAGCGTGGCGCGGGCCGACCCAATCGGCGCTCTGCGACGAGTTCGCCCGGATCGACGACGCGTACGGCGTCGTGCTTGAGGTCGCGCCGGCGCATCCGGGATTGGCTGCGCTTGCGGTGCCGTGGCTCGGCCGCGACGAGCATGCGCGCGAGATGACGCGGATCGCGCGGACGGCTGCGTTGATCGCGATCGTGCGGGATCGCGGCGAGGGTCGGGTCGGGACGAACGGCGCGCCGGGAATCGGCTATCGTCTGGCAGGTTACGACGCGAAGCATCTCACGCTCGGTTTGACGCGCCTGGCCGAGCTCGGTTTGGCCGCGGGGGCGACCCGGGTCCGCACACTTCACGGAGCGCCGCTGGAGCTGGCGGCGGGCGCCGGTCCGGCCGAACGGGAGCGCTTCGGGCGCGACCTGGTGGCGGCCTCGACCGCGCCGAACCGGATCGGGCTCTTCTCGGCGCACCAGATGGGGACGGCCCGGATGGACGCGACGCCCGCGCGCGGCGTGATCGACGGGAACGGCCGGGTCGGTGGGTGCCGGAATCTGCTGGTCGCGGACGCGAGCGCCTTTCCGCTCGCTTCCGGCGTGAATCCGATGCTGACCATCGAGGCGCTCGCGCGCCGGACGGCTACGCAGGCGCTGGAACGGCTGGCGTAGGACAACGAGCCCGGATGGAGATATTGCAGGCCGAGTTCGCGCGGGTCGGTCGATTCATCGACGACTATCTCGAACATCCCGAACGCTTTCCGGTGCTCGCGCGGACGAAGCCGGGCGAGATCGTCGCGGCGTTGCCGGAATCGGCACCCGAGACGGGCGAATCGTTCGATGCGCTGATGGATGATTTCGAGCGCGTCATCCTGCCCGGTATCACGCATTGGAACCATCCGCGGTTCTTCGCATACTTCGCCACCAGTGCGGCGCCGGTCGCGATCGCGGCCGAGGCGCTCGCGGCCACGTTGGATGTGAAGGCGATGCTGTGGCGTACGTCGCCCGCCGCAAGCGAACTCGAGGCGGTCGTGATGCGCTGGCTCGGGCGATTGCTCGGCTTGCCGGATGCGTTTACGGGGATCATCTACGACACGGCCTCGATCGCCGGATTTACCGCGCTTGCGGCGGCACGCGAGGCGCTCGACCTGGATATCCGGCGCCAGGGTATGACGGGCCGGGACCTTCCGCGGTTGCGGATCTATATCACGGCGCATACGCACTCGCACGTCGAGAAGGCGGCGATCGCGCTTGGCATCGGGCAGGAGAACGTCGTCAAGGTCGACTGCGACGATGCGTTCCGGATGCTGCCCGGCGCGCTCGATGCCGCGATCGTCGCCGACGTGGCCGCCGGGCATCGGCCGATGGCGATCGTCGCGACGGTCGGCACCACCTCGACCACCTCGATCGATCCGGTGCCGGAGATCGCCGCGATCGCGCGCGCGCGCGGCGTCTGGCTGCACGTCGATGCGGCCTATGCCGGGGCGGCCGCGATCGTGCCGGAGTTCCGCCACATCCTGGACGGCGCCGAAGCGGCCGACTCGCTGGTCTTCAATCCGCACAAGTGGCTGTTCGTCCCGATGGATCTCTCCGCGCTCTATATCCGCGACGAAGCGCTCTTGCGGCGGGCGTTCAGTCTGGTCCCGGCCTATCTCGAGACGACCGACGGCGACGTGCGTAACTATATGGATTATGGCCTGCAGTTGGGCCGACGTTTCCGCGCGCTCAAACTCTGGTTCGTCCTGCGCTACTACGGCGCCGAAGGTCTGCGCTCGCATCTCCGTTCGCATATCGCGCTTGCCGCCGAGTTCGCCGGCTGGGTCGCGGCCGAGCCGGGTTGGAGCGTGGTCGCACCGCATCCGTTCTCGGTCGTCTGTTTTCGCTTCGAACCGGCGGGAGCGTCGCCGGAGGCGATCGATGCCGCCAATCGCGCGATCCTGGCACGCGTGAACGCCGACGGCACGGCCTTCCTCTCGCATACCGAGATCGACGGTCGGTACGTGCTACGTCTGGCGATCGGGAATCTGCGGACCACTCGCGAGGATGTGGCGGCCGTCTGGGCCGATCTGCGAACGGCATGTTGAAGGCCCTGCGCGCCAGGATCGAGCCGAGCACGATGGCGCTCGGAGCGATCGTTCTGGGAACGATGTTGGTCGGGATCATCGCCTTCCTCGTCATCGTGAATATCCGCGCCGATCTGAGGACGGCCAACAACACGCGGCTGGATCTGCAGACCATGCTGGTCCTCGTGATCGACGAAGAGACGGGGATCCGCGGCTATGCCGCGACCGGATCACGACTGTTTCTCGAGCCCTATCGCGATGCCCGCGCACGCTACCCGGGGGCGCTCGCGGATCTGGAGAAGGCGGCGAGGAATCCGAACCTGTCCGGCATCCGAGACGATCTGGATGCGCTGCGGACGAGTCACATCTCGTGGGAGAGCCAGGTCGCGCGGCCGATCGCGGACGAGACCTCGCCGAGTGGTGCCGACCTGCGCCTGCGCCTGCGTCAGGGAAAGACGATGATGGACCGCATCCGCGCCCATATCTCCGAAGCGCGGACCGAGACCGAAGCGGTCGCGAACCGGCTGAGCCTCAACGTAGAGGAGGCGATCATCGTATCGATCCTGACGATCGTCCTGATGACGATCGTCCTCGGGGTCGTCGCGATCCGATTCGAGCACGAGCGTCTGGCCGAGGAACAGCGCCTGCGCGTGCAGGTCGACGAACGCAACGTGGCGCTCGAACGGAGCAACGAATCCCTGCGCGAGTTCGCGTACATCGCGTCGCACGATCTTCAGGAGCCGCTCCGTACGATCGCGTCGTTCACCGAGCTGTTGCAGAAGCGCTACGCCGGCCGGCTGGATGCGGATGCAGACGAGTTCATCGGCTTCGTGGTCGACGGCGCCAAGCGCATGCAACAGCTGATCGACGACGTCCTCGAGTATTCGCGCGTCTCGACGCACGGCAAGCCGCTGGTGCCGGTCGATCTGGACGCGGTCGCGCGTCGGGCGGTCGCGAACCTGCGGGCCTCGATCGAGGAGCGTGGCGCCGACGTAGTCATCGGTCCGCTACCGCGCGTGATGGGCGACGAGATCCAGCTCGGGCAGCTGCTCCAGAATCTGATCGGCAACTCGCTCAAGTACAATCGCTCGGCCCGTCCGCGGGTCGACGTCGCGGCGCGCCGCGACGGGCGGGGCATCTGGAGGATCGCCGTCAAGGATAACGGCATCGGCATCGCGCCGGAGTATCACGAACGGATCTTCCGGATCTTCTCGCGCCTCCATACCCGGGGCGAGTACGGTGGAACCGGCATCGGGCTGGCCATCTGCAAGCGGATCGTCGACCGCCACGGCGGGCGAATAGAGGTCGAGTCAGAAGAGGGCAGAGGGGCGTCGTTCGCGTTTACGCTGGCGGGCACCGAGGAGGCGATATGGTCGGGTCCAACAACGTGATCGAGGTTCTGCTGGTCGAAGATAGTCCGTCGGACGCACGTCTGACCGAGGAAGCGTTTCGCGACGGTAAGATCGCCAATCGTCTGACGGTGGTGACCGATGGATTCGAAGCGCTCGCATATCTGAAGCGTACCGGCGCCTACGCGAACGCACCGCGCCCGGACCTGATCCTGCTGGATCTGAACCTACCGAAGATGGACGGACGCGAAGTGCTGCGACTGATCAAGACCGACGACGCCCTCAAGTCCATCCCGGTCGTCGTGCTGACGACCTCCGAAGCCGATCAGGACGTCCTCAAGGCCTACGAATACCACGCCAACTGCTACATCCGCAAGCCGGTCGATCTGACCCGGTTCTTGCAGATCGTGAGCACCATCGAAGACTTCTGGCTGACCGTCGTCAAGCTTCCGTCGGACGTGAAAGACTAGCTTGAACTCGCCCATGCGCGTCCTGGTGGTCGAAGATAACCCTGCCGACGCCGCATTGGTGCGCGCTCTGCTCGACACATCGTATGCGACTTCGGTGGCCCAGCGCGTCTCGGAAGCCGAGAGCAAGCTCCGCACCGAGAAGTACGATGTCGCCCTTCTCGATATGTCGCTGCCGGACGTCGAGGGCGTCGACGCGCTCCACCGCCTGCGCGAAGCCGCCCCGTCGATGCCGATCGTCATTCTCAGCGGGCAAGACGACGAAGTCCTCGCCACCAAGGCGGTCGCCGCCGGCGCACAGGACTACCTGCTCAAAGGGCACGTCACCGAACTGACGTTGCGCCGCGCGCTCGGCTACGCCATCGAACGACAGGAGATGCACGAGCGACTGACCGCAAGCATCGACGAGCTGGAGGATCAACGCGCTTCCGTCATCCGTCTCAACCAGCTCAAGAACGACCTGATCACGATCCTCGCCCACGACTTCAAAGGGCCGCTCACGACGATCCTGGGCTTCGCCGAGCTGATCGAAGAGGGCGCCCTCGAAGGCGGCGACGCCCGCGATGCGGCCGGCACGATCCGGCGCAACGTCTTCCGCCTGACGACGCTCGCGAACGACACGCTGGCCCTCTCGCGCATCGAACACGGCGAACTCGAGATCGCCGAAGAGACCGTCGATCTGCGCGCCTTGCTCGACGAGATCATCGACCGGACCGACGAACCCGAACGCTTCCACGTGACGAGCACCGCCGACGGCGTGACCGTCCCCGGGGATCGCGAACGGCTACGTCAGGTCTTCGAGAACCTCTTGCGCAACGCGGTGAAATATTCGGGCGACGAAGCCCCGGTCTCGGTCGCGATACGCGACGAAGAAGGCGGTTTCGTGCGCGTCGATATCACCGACCGCGGCATCGGCATCCCGCCCGACGAACTGCCCTCGCTCTTCCGCCGCTTCGCGCGCGCGTCGAATGCCAAAAAAGCGCGCATCCCCGGCACCGGTCTCGGCCTGTTCGTCGTCAAGACGCTCGTCGAAAAGCACGGTGGCAAGCTGACCGTCCACAGCGAGGTCGACCGCGGCTCGACGTTCTCGGTCGCGTTACCGCGCATCGGCGCCATCGAACGCGCCCCGCACGTCGCGGTCGTCGTCGGCGACGCGACGCTCGGACCGTTCATCGCCTACGAACTCCGCTCGCAAGGCTACCGCGTACGCGAGTACAAGAACCTCCAAGAGCTCCAAGATCGCTTCAGCGCCGAGCCGAGCGACGCCGTCATCATCGACCGCGACCGCGCCCCCGACGACTGCGCCGCGATCCGCGCCTCGCTCGGGAGTGCGAACCCCCGCCTCATCGGCATCGGCGGCGCGATCCAACCCGGCTGGGACGCATCGCTGCCGAAGACGTTCCTCGCTACGGATCTCCTCGCGGCACTTACCGCCGCGAGGTAGCGCCGCACCGCCCTGTCATGCCGAGCGTAGCGCGAAGCGCGTAGTCGAGGGACCGCCCCGATGCCCTGGCGTCGAGTCGTCCCGCGACGACGGGCG
>JBEPVY010000017.1:0-26199 GCA_041690835.1 Vulcanimicrobiota bacterium
CGGTCCCTTTCAACCTCAATATTGTCCAACTCCCAACCAACCTTAACCCCCCCGGCGCGCTGCCCCACGCCCCGCCCGCCCAACCCTGCCCCCCCGGCGTGAGGACTCCTCACGCTTGCGAGACAGCCTGGATGTCCTAGGCGGGGGTGACCGCGAAGTCGACGGTCTTGGCGGGGGCGCCGTTGAGCGTCACGGCACACTGGTAGGTTCCGGCCGGCCACGGGCGCGGCAGCGTGAACTTCCCATCGGCGGTATTGACGATGGCGTTCGTGGTGAGCACGGTCGAGGTGATCTGCTGGTTCTTCGCTCCACCGGCATCGACGGCGATCAGCGTCAGGCCGACTTTGCTGCCGCTCTCGGTCTTGTTCAGGGTCGCGACGCAATGGATGGCGCCGTCGGCCGGGTTGAAGCCGGTGACGGTATCGCCTTCGTTGCCTTGCCCGTCGTCCTTGGCGAGGTGGACGCTCGCAACGGCGACCGGACCCTTATCGCCGCCGGAGCAAGCCGTCGATCCCAGGAGAAGCGCGACGCCCATCGCGAGAAATATGCTGGAGCGTACCATGGAGGGTCCTTTCGATTGCAGCGATCGGGCGCGACCACGAATGGCGCGACCATTGCTAAGAAGACCGGGACCGAAATACGGCCCGGTAAGAGATGTGGAGTTCGAGAGGTCGTCAAGATGACCTACGCTCGCACGCTTGGAATCCGCAGGTGCGCTAGCGGAGAGACTCCTCTAGCGCACCCGGTTCTAGCGCTACGGGGTCGGAGAGGTCACCGTAGCCGCGAGCGCCTGTTTTGCGATGGCCGCTAGGGCCGCGACCTGCGCCGCGGCCGTCCCGTCCAGACGGCGCCCGCCGGCGGAGCCCGCCGCGGCCGCTAGCTTCGTGAGTGCGACGCGGGCCAGCGCACGGGCATCGTCGGGCGTGCCGGCGGCGGGCGAGACCCACATCCGAGCCAACATCCGCGCGTACCGCGTCTGCAGATTGCGTCGCACGATGCCGCTCTTCGTATTTCCGACGTCACCCAAGATGGTGTCGTACGACCAGTTGAAGAGATCACCGAGCGACATCGTGCTCCCGGCGCTGTACTTCGCCGAGAGCTCGTCGATGCGCTGAAGCGTCAGCGGCGCATACATCTCCGCCAGGGCGGCGTTCTGCGCGCCCGCAGCCATGGTGGCGATCGAAACGTCGTGACGCGGGCTTGGATTGTAGACCCAACTGCCGCCGCCCGTGAGCGAACTGAACTCCGAATACGTCAGCGTCCGCAGAACGCTCGGATTGAACGTCCAGGCCGCATCCGAGAAGAGCCCGGTCGCTAGGAAGTGCCACGCGCGCGCCTCTTCCGACCGCGGAACCGCGGTGAGCGGGAGCGTTGCATGCGGATCGCCCTTGGCCGAGCGCGAGAGATATTCTCCGCCGATCGTGTGCGCGGCCATGCCGGCACACCGGCCGTACTGCCCGGCTTGCGAAAGGAACGCCCGTCGCGCGTCGTCGTAGGCTTCGCCGCCCTGCGGGAAGCGTTGATCGACGCTGTTCATCAGCGTGCGAAGCATCGCGCCTTGGGTGGCACACCACTGCAACGGATGGTTCGTGAGGTCGAACTGCTGCACGCGCGGGTCGATCGCGTGGCCGCCCGGGAAGAACGCATCTTCATCCGAGGCGAAGCGATAGGTCGGATCGGCCCAGCGCGATGCCCAGCGGCGCAGCGTCGGCAGCTCGGCCTGCGCCGTCGCGGCGTTGGGCACGTAGCCGTAGCCGTACTTCACCGCGTAGTAGTCGTACGGGCCTAGCACCAGCTGGTTGTAGTCGCCGTTGGCCGTACCTTTGGGCCAGACGTTGACCGGAGCGTACTCCATCACGGACGTCGCAACGCCGTACTTCGAGGTGAACGCCTTGTTCTGCAACTGCTTGGCCGTGTAAGCCATCGAGCCGATGAAGTTGTGCTGCAAACCGAGGTCGTGACCGGACTCGTGCAACACGACGCTTCGGAGATATTGCTGTTCGAACGCGCTCTCCGCGGCTTTGGTATCGGCGATCCCGCGCGCAGGCGCGACGATGTAGCGGAAGTAGCGTTGGGCCGTCCCTTCGACCGCATCGACGTTCACGCCGACGTTGAGCTCTTCGCCGGTGCGCGGATCGGTGACGATCAGCGCCTCGGCGCCGTATTGCGG
Source organism: Vulcanimicrobiota bacterium (assembly GCA_041690835.1). Taxonomy (GTDB): domain Bacteria; phylum Vulcanimicrobiota; class Vulcanimicrobiia; order Vulcanimicrobiales; family Vulcanimicrobiaceae; genus JALYSX01. The sequence goes on from JBEPVY010000017.1 coordinate 2,171, forward strand.
CGCCGTCGTGTCGACCCAGCGGATCATGTTGTGGTTGATATCTTCGGGATCCCAGTTCGGATCCGCGGGTTGTTGCTGCACCTGGACCGCGTCGAGGATGCCGATGGCATTGAACGCCTTGTTCCAGGTCAGCAGCGCCTGTTTCACCGTCTCGCGATATTGCATCGGGATCGTGTTGCTCAAGTAGAGCACCAGCGGCCGGGTGGCCTTGGACGGCTGGCCGGGATGTTCGGGCGCGAAGTTCCAGCGCGCGATATAGTTGACGTTGCGCGTCTTGAGATCGTCGCTCTGGAAGTTCAGGAGCGGTTGCATGAAGTATCCGACGCGCGGGTCGCTGATGCGCGGCACGTAGCCGTCGTGTGGGGCCGCTATGATGTTATAGGTGATGCCGACTTCGACGCTGCGCGGATCGGGCGCGTTGTCGATGGTGTCCGGGTCGCCGCTCGCCCACGTCTGGCTGACGCGCAAGACGTCGTTATCCGGGAAGGCCTTGGTGGAGGTGAAGAACGCGCGCGACGGATCGTTGCGATAGCCGTGCATCGGGTTCCCGACGGTCGCGTCGAATGCGGCCTGGTAGCCGGCGAGATCGGTGAGGAACGGGTCGGCCGGAATCAACACGCTACCGTTCGAATCGTCGGTGGCCGCGATCGGTACCAGCGCGATGACCGAGTTCGGAAGCGACTGCGAAGCCGCGACGCCTTGCGGCGTTCCGGCCGTGACCTGCGCGAACGTGTTCGGCCAGCGCATGACGATCTTGTTGCCGGCGCGCTCGAAGCGGATGATGCGCGCGGGCGCGAGATACGGCTCGCCGGCGGCCGGGCCGAAGCCCCCAAGGCCGGTATTCGGAACCGACGTCTCGATGAAGTCGGCCCCTATCTGTTCCTTCGCGAGCGAGAGATAGACGTGGCCGTCCTTCGTCACGATCGGGATCAAGCCGGGGTCTACGGTCGCACCCGCGACGAACGTGGCGTAGGCTTTCGGCGGGGCGGGAGTCTGGGTCGGTTGGGCTGCCGCTCCGACGAGGGGCGACATAAGGAACACACCGCAAACGGCGGCGCCGATAGAAAGGCGGCTGAGCATCGATCCTCCAGCAAGAGACGACATGCCCCAGGCGCGAAGGCCAGGGGCCTACGACTATTGCTTCATCGCCGCTCAACGTTTCCTGCTCGCCTGCTCTTAAGGGTCGGTGGGGGGACCCTCTAACGTGCCGGGAACCAAGCGAACGACTCTCGCGTTACCCCTCCGGAGGACGCTACCTTGAAAAACCTTCTTCTTCTCGCGCTGATCGCGGTGTTCGGGCTCTCGGTGCCGGCGCTGGCGCTCGCGGATCACATCCAGGTCACCAACAACACGCCCGACGCGTGGGTCTGGGTCACCGTCATCAACGGCCGTAACCTCGGTGCATGGTGCGTCAATCCCGGCAAGGTCGAGGCCCGCACCTACGGCGGCCTCGTCGACAAAGTCCGGGTCGAAGTGACGAAGAACACCGCGTGCGCGCATCCCGTCATGCTCGATCGGACGCTCAACAACTACGTCGGGACCGGGCAGCCCAATCAGGTCCGAGCGGTCGGCGCCTACTTCGTCAACGGAAAGGGCGGCTCATACACCTTCGGGCACCTATGAGCGTAACGCCGCAGTTCCCCGAGGAACAATCGGCGGACGGCGCATTCGAGCGCCAAGCCGACGCGTTCAAACACTGGATCCGGGCCGATGGAAGCACCGGCTTTCCGGCCGTGGCCGGCCGCTACCATCTCTATGTCTCGCTCGCCTGCCCGTGGGCCCATCGCACGATCATCGTGCGCAAGCTCAAAGGGTTGGAGCACGCCATCGGGATGACCGTCGTCGATCCGATCCGCGACGACCTGGGCTGGCGCTTCGATACGCCCGACCCGATCAACGGCTTTCGCTATCTGCGCGAAGCCTATCTCGCCACCGACCCGGGCTACCGCGGTCGCGTCACCGTCCCGGTGCTGTGGGATACGCAGACCAAGCGCATCCTCAGCAACGACGACGACGACATCATGCGCATGTTCGAAACGGAGTTCGACTCCCTCGGCCGGACCGATCTCGAGCTCTATCCGGACGCGCATCGCAGCGAGATCGATCGCCTCAACCCCTGGATCTACGAGACCCTTAACAACGGCGTCTATCGAGCCGGCTTTGCGACCGATCAGCACGCCTACGAACGCGCGGCGCGGACGGTCTTCGAAACGCTCGACGCCCTCGAAGAACGGCTAGCGACGCGCCGCTACTTAGTCGGCACGATTCCGCTCGAAACCGACTGGCGTACGTTCGTGACGTTGATCCGCTTCGATGCGGTCTACGTCGGGCATTTCAAGTGCAACCTCAGACGCATCTACGACTACCCGAACCTGTTCGGGTACCTGTGCGATCTCTATCAGTACGACGGCATCGGCGAGACGGTCGACTTCGACCACATCAAGCGTCACTACTACTACACCCACGATGACATCAATCCGACCCGGATCGTGCCGATCGGCCCGCTCCAGGACTTCAGCCGCCCGCACGGGCGCGAGCGTCTCCTTTAAGGAACGCGGCCAGCGACTGCTGGTAGAGCGAGCGTGCGCCGATGGTGATGTGATCGGTATGCGGCACGATCACGACCGTCGGCCTGACCGCGAAGTCTCCGAGAAGCGCATCGGTGTTGGCGCGCGGGACCAGTTGGTCGTCGCTTGCCACCATTACCAGAACCCGACAGCGCACCGCCGGTGCATAACGCCACGACTCGAACTTGTCGCGTAGGAGCAGACTCACCGGAAAGATCGGGAAGTCATGCTGTCCGACGCGTGCGATGCTGTCGTACGGCGTCACGATCGCCAACTTCTCCGCAGCGCGATGGGCCGCGACGTAGACCGCGACCCCGCTCCCGAGGCTCCGCCCGAGAATCGCCACGCTCGTATGTCGCGCGCGTACCGCGTCGTAGAACGCGAGCGAGTCCGAGAAGATCGCCGCCTCGCTCGGCCGCCCATCGCTCGCGCCGTACCCGCGATACGCGAGCAGATAGACCGTCCGGTCGGGGAAGAGCCGCGCGAAGAGCGCGCCGTTGAGCTGCACGGCATCGCCGTTCCCACCGTAGTAGACGACCGCGCCTGGATGGCCCGGATTGAGGACCCACCCGCGCAACGTCGCCGATCCGTTCCGAATCGTGAAGTTCGTCTCGCTCGCCGGCACCCGCGTCACCTCGGGATGATACAGTAGCGCATCCTGCGCTATATAGAGGAACAGCCCGGCCGCCAGGTATCCGGCAGCGAGCAGGCCGCCGATCCAGATGAGAACTCTGCGCATGCACGTGCTTATACACCCTCCCAAGCGTTGAAGGCCTCCGAGGGCACCATCCGAAGGATGGTTCCACACAAATTCACTCTCTCTTGGGGGCCATTCCATGTGGGCGACGACCCTTACGCGAGCGCGTCTTAGGACGCTCCTCGTTGCTCTTACCGCCGCAAGCGTCGCGGCCTGTTCTCGAACCGGCACGATTCCGGCCGGATCCTCGGGCGGAGCGGCCGGCTCCACATCCCCGGGCGCGATCCAAGCCCCGCCGATGATCCGCGCCGTTGCGCCGGCTACCGCGATGACGCGACGGCACGCGCAACTCTCTGTCGCTCCCCTCGGCTTCACGACCTTGTCCGGCACGGCTTCCTATATAGCGGCCGCACTCAACGACCAGACGATCTGGGCACTAAGCCAAGATCCGACTGGCCCCGACAAGTACATCTACTCTTATTCGAACGGCGCGTGGACGAACGTCCCCGGCGAAGCCTCCCGAATCGCCGTCTCGGCCAACGGCACCCTCTATGCGGTCAACTCGAGCGGCAGCCTCTATTCGTACAATAGCGGCGTGGGCTGGACGACCCTCGGCGGGGGGTCGATCGACGTCACCGCCGGGCCGAACAACGCGGTCTATGTGACCTCGAACAGCGGCGCCGGCCCCGATCGCGACATCTGGCGCAACGCCTACGGCGTGTGGACGCAGATGCCGGGCCGGGGCATACACCTTTCCGCTTCGTGGGATACCGTCAACCGCGTGATCCCCGCGGGCAGGCTTGCGCCGGGCGGATTTTACATCGTCAACGCCGCGGGCGGCGTCTACTACGAAAACCCAGATCAGACGATCATCCAACTCCCTTCGACCGTGGCCACGGTTGCGTCGACAACGCGCGGCGGACTCTTCGCGCTCGGCTATCCCGCCGACCCGAACGGAACGCCTATCTTCTACTACGACTATGACGCGCCGGGCTGGGCGGCTCCAGGCGGATCCGGCACGAGCATCGCGACCAACGGCTCGCAACTCTACGTCACCGGGAGCGACGGGACGATCTATCAATCGACGATCAATACTGGCGGCATCTCCGGACCGACTGCGATGGCCGTAACGAACGCCTGCGATCAGCATGCGTACGTCTACAACGGGTTCGCCTCGACCAACGCCCCGATAAGTACGTTGGGCCCAACCCCTACCATCGGCAACGTAGGCGTCGCTTTTGATACGGGCTCGAACGGACTCGTTTGGATAGCTAACCATAACGCGGGTACCGTGAGTCTCTACACGGGCCTCTACCCGCCGTACAACAACGTACTTCGGACGATTTCCGCACCATTTCCTCAAGCGATCACGGTGGATGCGATGAACAGACTGTACGTCGCGTCGAACAATTCGATCTCGGTCTACGCCGGCGGACAAACCGGCAGCAATACGCCGATTCGCACGTTCGGGGCTACCGGAGCGAGTAACGTCCAAGGCATCGCGGTCGACGCAGCAGGCTATACCTGGTCGACAGATACCAACGATGTGCTATCCGAGTTCGTTCCGACCGCCTCCGGTATCGGAACGCCGTTCCAGCATGTGAGCGGCAGTTCGACGCAGCTCAGCAGTCCGAGCGGGATCTTCGTGGATCGGCAAGGGCATGTCTGGGTCACGGGCATCGTCGCGAACGCTGGAGCGATCGAGGAGTTCGATCCGGGCCTGCTCGGCAGTTCGTCTGGCGAGAACATCGCCCCGATCCGTATCATCACGGGGACGGCGACGCAGCTCATCGAGCCGAGCGCCATCGCCGTCGATCCAACCGGCGCGATGTATGTAAACGACGAAGGTTCGGTGCGCGTCTACGCCTCGTGGGTGAACGGGAACGTCCCACCGGAGCGTAGCTTCAACTTCGAGACGGGCGTATTCTGCACAGGCGGCCTGGGGCTGTACTATCACCCAAGCTCGGTATGACACCAATCTACTCCACCACGTAAAACATTGTCATAAAGGTTGACATGCGTTTTCTGCGATGATAGGGTGACGCAAATGTCTAGCGCCACTCTCGTTACCGTCGTCGTCCTTATTAGCCAGTCCGGAACGGATCGGTGTAGGTCGGCTGCTGCGTAACGAGCGAAACGCAAAAGCAACAGACCCCCGCCGATCCGGTGGGGGTCTTTCTTTTTTTGGAGGCCCAAAGTGGGAAGCGGTACCTCGGCGCGCAGCGGCGCGCACCTGGTCCTCGAGACCCTCGAACGCGAAGGCGTAGACGTCGTCTTCGGGTATCCGGGCGGCGCGATCATGCCGCTCTACGACGCGCTCTACGGACATAACGTCCGGCACGTGCTGGTGCGTCACGAAGCGGCGGCCGCGTTTGCGGCCGGCGGATACGCCCGTTCGAGCGGACGCGTCGGCGTCTGCCTGGCCACCAGCGGACCCGGAGCGACCAACCTGATCACCGGCATCCTGGACGCCATGATGGATAGCGTCCCGCTAGTCGCGATCACCGGCCAGGTCAAAAGCACCCTGCTCGGCACCGACGCCTTCCAGGAAGCGGACGTGGCCGCGCTCACCCACACGATCACCAAGCGCAACATCGTCGTCCGCGACGTCACCCAGATCATCCCGGCCCTGCGCACCGCCTTCGCGGTCGCTCGCGGCCCACGCCCGGGGCCCGTGCTGGTCGACATCCCCTCGGACATCTTGCGCGCCCTGCATGCCCCCGACGACGTGGAGCCCGAACCGGCCCGCCCCCGCGCCAAGGCCCCGTTCCCGGAACCGAGCGAGATCGCGCGGGCCGTCGAAGCGATCGCCAACGCCAAGCGCCCGGTCGTGATCGCGGGCGGCGGCCTGCGCTGGGCCGACGCGGTCGACGAGTACCGCACCTTCGTCGGGCACCTCGGCGGTCCGCATACCGCGACCCTCCTCGGGCTCGGCTGCCCGCATCCGGACGACCCCAACTTCCTCGGGATGCTCGGCATGCACGGCTGGAAGCGCGCGAACCTAGCGGTCGCCGACGCGGATCTCGTGATCGCGCTCGGCATGCGCTTCGACGATCGCGTGACCGGCAACCCGGCACGCTTCGCGACCAACGCCCAGGTCATCCACGCCGACGTCGATTCGAGCGAGTTCGGCAAGATCCGCAATCCCGAGATCGCCCTCCACGCCGACCTCAAGACGACCCTGACCGCGCTCAACGCCGCGTTCGCCGATCGCACGCCCGTTCCCGAGCATGCGAGCTGGGCCGACGAGACCCGCGAACGCGGAACCCCGCCCGCCCGGGACCGCGCGTGCGGCGGAGCGCTCTCCGCAACCGACGTGCTCGACGCGCTGGTCGCCGAGATGGAGCCGGGCACGATCGTCGCGACCGACGTCGGCCAGCATCAGATGTGGGCCGCTCAACGCGTGCGCCCGAGCCACCCGCGCGACTTCCTCTCCTCCGGCGGCCTCGGCTCGATGGGCTTCGGCTTCCCGGCCGCGATCGGCGCGCAGTTCGCGCATCCGACCCGTCCGGTGGTCGCGGTCGTCGGCGACGGCGGCTTCCAGATGTCGCTCCCGGAACTCGCGACCCTGCGCCGCTACGGCGTTCCGGTCAAAGTGCTGCTGATCGACAACCGCAACCTCGGCATGGTCCGCCAGTGGCAGCAGATCTTCTTCAACGAGCGCTATTCGGCGACGAGTCTGGACGACAATCCCGACTTCTGCATGATCGCGCGCGCCTACGAGATCGAGGCCCGCTCGGTCAGCACCAACGCCGATCTACGCGGCGCCATGCGCGCCTTCTTGCAGAGCAAGGTCTCGACGCTCTTGCACGCCCAGTGCTTCCCGCTCGAAAACGTCTGGCCGATGATCCCGTCCGGGACCTCGGTCGAAGAATCGATCGAAGCGGTGCCGGCATGACCATCGAGATGCACGACCCGCGCCTGCTCGCGCGCATCATCAATGTCGCCCACCGCTTCGGGTGCGGCTACACCAAACTCGAGTCGACCCAGACCGGGGGCACGTACGTCGCCCACCTAGATCTGGAAGGCGACGCGGAAGCGCTTCGCCGACTGGATCTCCACATCGCCAAACTACTGCACGACGACAAGGAAAGCTTCGCATGAACGCCCTCTACGACACCGATGCCAATCCCCAGAAACTGCGCGACAAGACGATCGCCGTGATCGGCTACGGCAGCCAGGGACACGCGCACGCGCGCAATCTGCACGACTCGGGCTTCGACGTGGTCGTGGGCCTGCGCGATGGTTCGGCCTCGCACGAGAAGGCGCAACGCGACGGTCTCCGCACCGCGACCGTCGAACGCGCGGTCCAATCCGCCGACGTCGTGATGATCCTCGCGCCGGACGAAGAGCAACCGGCGCTCTACTTGCGCTCGATCGTCGAACATCTCAAACCCGGCGCGTACCTCGCGTTCGCGCACGGTTTTGCGATCCACTTCGGGACGATCGTACCGCCCAAGAACGTCAACGTCTTCATGGCCGCTCCCAAAGGCCCGGGCCGACTGGTCCGCACCGAGTACGAAGCCGGCCGCGGCGTACCGTGTCTGATCGCGCTCCACCAAGATCCGTCCGGCGACACCCGCGAGATCGCGCTTGCGTATGCGAGCGGCATCGGCGGCGGCCGGGCCGGAATCCTCGAGACCTCGTTCAAGGAAGAGACCGAGACGGATCTGTTCGGCGAACAGGCCGTGCTCTGCGGCGGCGTCTCGGCGCTGATCTCGAGCGGATTCGAGACGCTGGTCGAAGCCGGTTACGCACCCGAGATGGCCTACTTCGAATGCCTGCACGAGATGAAGCTGATCGTCGACCTGATGTACGAGCGCGGTATCGAAGGCATGCGCGACTCCATCAGCAACACCGCCCGCTTCGGCGACTACACCCGCGGTAGCCGGATCGTCAACGACGAGACCCGCGCCACCATGCGCGAGATCCTCCACGAGATCCAAGACGGTACGTTCGCGCGCGAATGGGTCGCCGAACACGCGGCCGGCAAGCCGAACTTCGCCGCCTTCAAAGAGGCCGCAAGCGAACACCAGATCGAGGAGACCGGCAAGAAGCTGCGCGCCTTGATGCCCTGGTTCGAGACCGGTGCGAAGCAGCGCGAGCCGGTCGAAGCCCTCAAGTTCCGAGTCTGCTGATGGCCGACGCGCTCTCCGTCGACGACATTCGGGCTGCCGCCGTTCGGATCAACGGCGCGATTTCGGTGACGCCGTGCCGCGACGCACCGCGCTTGACCGACGCGATCGGGGTCGAGATCCGTCTCAAGCTCGAACAGTTGCAGTTCACCGGATCGTTCAAGGAACGCGGCGCCTTGAACGCGCTGCTGCAGTTGACGGAGGCGCAGAAAGCCTGCGGCGTGATCGCGGCTTCGGCCGGCAATCACGCCCAGGGCCTGGCCTATCACGCCCGACGTCTGGGGATCGCATCGACCGTCGTCATGCCGCGCACGACCCCGCAGGTCAAGGTCCGCCGGACCCGCGAGTTCGGAGCGACCGTGGTGCTCGAAGGCGACTCGTACGCCGAAGCGGCGCTCCACGCGCAGACCCTCGCGATCGTGGGCGGCGCGACCATGGTCCATCCCTACGACGACCCGGCCGTGATCGCCGGCGGCGGCACGGTCGCGCTCGAGATGCTCCGTCAGTCTCCCGAGATCGACACGCTGGTCGTTCCGGTCGGCGGCGGCGGCCTGCTCTCCGGCATGGCGCGCTGCGCCAAGACGCTGCGCCCGGACATCCGGATCGTCGGCGTCCGCGCGTCCGCATCGGTCCGCCGCGCCACCCCGATCGCCGACGGCATCGCGGTCGACCATCTCGGCACGCACGCCGCCGCCATGCTCGCGACCGATGTCGACGAATGGATCGTGGTCGACGAAGCCGCCATCGAATCGGCCATGCACCGCTTGATGGATACCGAGAAGATCGTCACCGAAGGCGCCGGCGCCGCGGCGCTCGCCGGCATCATGCAGGACCCGGAACGCTTCCGCGGCCGCTGCGTCGGCATCGTCATCTCCGGCGGCAACGTCGATCCGCACACGTTCGCGGGCGTCGTCAACCGCGTCGATCGGGATCCCGACCGGAGCGTCAGCCTGCGCGCGAGCGTGATGGATGCTCCCGGCGCGCTCGTCCGGGTCGCGAGCGCGGTCGCGCAACAAGCCGCATACGCGCTCGACACCGCCCGTCGCGGTGCATTCGCCGCGACCACCAATGCTTGTGCAGAACTCGACGTCACGCTTGAGGTACGCTGGCCATGTTGAACGAACGCAGCGCCGTTCTCACCCAAGGACCCTCCCGCGCGGGCGCGCGCGCCATGTTCAAGGCGACCGGCCTGACCGATGAGGACCTGGCAAAGCCGCTGGTCGGCATCGCGAACACCTGGATCGAGACGATGCCGTGCGGATTCCATCTGCGCGAACTCGCCGAGTACGTGAAGCAGGGCATCCGCGAAGCGGGCGGCACGCCCTTCGAGTTCAACACGATCGCGATCAGCGACGGCATCGCGATGGGGACCGAGGGCATGAAGGCCTCGCTCGTCAGTCGCGAAGTGATCGCCGACTCGATCGAGCTGGTCGGACGCGGCTACCTGTTCGACGCGATGGTCGCACTGGTCGGCTGCGACAAGACCATTCCGGGCGCCGCCATGGCGCTCGCACGTCTGGACATCCCCTCGGTCATGCTTTACGGCGGTCCGATCGCGCCCGGCAAGTACGGCGACCGCGATCTCTCGATCGTCGACGTGTATGAAGCCATCGGCGCGCATGCGGCCGGCAAGATCGACCTGACCGAACTCAAAGCGATCGAGGATCGCGCCTGTCCGGGCGCCGGCGCCTGCGCCGGTCAGTTCACCGCGAACACGATGGCGACCGTCATCGAATATCTCGGTCTGGCACCGCTCGGCAGCGCCACGCCGGGTGCGCACGATCCGCGCCGCAAGCAATGGGCGATCGATGCCGGCAAGCTCGCGATCCACCATCTGCGCGAAGGCATCCGCCCGAGCCACGTGCTCACGCCGACCGCCTTCAACAACGCCATCGCAGCCGCGACCGGCACGGGCGGCTCGACCAACAGCGTGCTCCATCTGCTCGCGATCGCGCACGAAGCCGGCGTTCCGCTCGAGATCGAGCAGTTCGACCTGATCAGCGACAAGACGCCGATCGTCGCCGATCTCAAGCCCGGCGGCAACTATCTCGCCTACGACGTCGACGCAGCCGGCGGCAGCGGATTGATCGCGCGGCGTCTGGTCGATGGCGGTTTCGTCGACGGAAGCGCGCGCACCGCAAGCGGTGCTACCCTTGCCGAAGCGATCCTCGACGTCGTCGAGACGCCCGGTCAGAAAGTCGTCGCAAGCGCCGGCGCGCCGTTCAAGTCGACCGGCGGTCTGGTCATCCTGCGCGGCAATCTTGCGCCGGATGGCGCGGTCGTGAAGATCGCGGGCCACGAACGTCCGTTGCACACCGGTCCGGCGCGCGTCTACGACAGCGAAGAGATCGCGATGGAAGCCATCCTGGCCGGCCACATCGAGGCGGGCGACGTGGTCGTGATCCGCTACGAAGGACCGCGCGGCGGCCCCGGCATGCGCGAGATGCTCGGCATCACCGCCGCCATCGTCGGCGCCGGTCTCGGCGAGACGGTGGCGCTCGTCACCGACGGCCGCTTCAGCGGCGGCACGCGCGGCTTGATGGTCGGCCATCTCGCACCCGAAGCCCAGGTCGGCGGTCCGCTCGCGGCCCTTCGCGATGGCGACCGGGTCACCATCGACATCGCCGCCCGAAGCGTCTCCACCGACGTCCCGGCGGACGAGATCGCCGCGCGCCTGCGCGACTGGAAAGCGCCCGCGCCCCGTTACACCACCGGCGTCTTCGCGAAATATGCGGCGACCGTCGGTTCGGCATCCAGAGGAGCGGTCACGTGTTGAACGCCGTCCCGATCCCACGCGAGCAGATGTGGTTCGATGGCCGGCTTCTGGATGCCGACGCGATCGCCGTCTCGCCGTTCACCCACGCGCTCCACTACGGCTCCGGCGTCTTCGAAGGCATCCGCGCGTACCGGACCGGCCAAGGCCCGGCCGTCTTCCGCCTGCGCGATCATCTCGAGCGCTTCCATCGCTCGGCGCAGGTCTACGGTCTGCAGATCCCCTACGACGTCGCCGAGTTGACCCGCGCGATCTTCGCGACCCTCGATGCCAACGGGTTTCACGACGGCTACATCCGGCCGCTCGCATACTTCGGCGCGAAGGGCATCTCGCTCGCGCCCCGCTTTCATTGCCCGACCCATACGCTGGTCGCGCTCAAACCGCTCTCCGGTTCGCTGCTCGGCGAGGGCGGCGTGCGCACCACCATCTCGGGCTGGCAAAAGACTCCTTCCAAATCGTTGCCTTCGCACGTGAAGGCGTGCGGGCACTACACCAACTCGATCCTCGCCCTCCACGACGCGACTCAAGCGGGCTTCGATGAAGCGATCCTGCTCAATGATCGTGGCTTCGTGGCCGAAGGTACCGGCGAGAACATCTTCGTCGTCAAGAACGGCAAGATCGTCACCAACGACACGACCGCCGACATCTTGCCGGGCATCACCCGCGAGACCGTCATCACGCTCGCTCGCGACGTCGAGATGGAGGTGACCGTCCGCGATCTCACCACCGCCGATCTGTTCGATGCCGACGAGGTCTTCTTCACCGGCACCGCCGCCGAAGTCGCCCCGATCGCATGCATCGACGAACACGTCTTCGATACCGCCCACCCGGTCACGAGCTACCTCGCCGAGCAATACGCCAAAGCCGTCACCGGCCACAACCTCGCCCACCGCGATTGGGTCACCTACCGAACGGACGTCGCGTGATCGCTAATCGGTACCGCACGGGCGAGATCATCGCTCTCCCGGACCGGACCTGGCCGGCCGCCAGCATCGCGCGCGCGCCGCTCTGGTGCAGCGTCGATCTACGCGACGGCAATCAGGCGCTGGTCGAACCGATGGGTCCGCAGCGCAAGCGCCGCATGTTCGATCTGCTCGTCGGCATGGGCTTCAAAGAGATCGAGGTCGGCTTCCCGTCCGCCTCGCTGCCCGACTACGAGTTCGTCCGTTCGCTGATCGAGGATGGCGCGATTCCCGACGACGTCACCATCGCCGTGCTGACGCCCGCCCGCGAAGAGCTGATCGACCGAACCTTCGTCTCGATCCGCGGCGCCAAGCGCGCACTCGTGCACCTCTACAATTCGACCTCGACCTTGCAACGCGAAGTCGTCTTCGGATTGGACGAAGACGGCATCGTCGCGATCGCCGAAGCCGGCGCGCGCCGTTGCGCCGAACGCGCGCTCGACCATCCCAACACCGACATCCGCTTCGAGTACTCACCCGAGAGCTTCACCGGCACGGAGCTGCCCTTCGCAAAGCGGATCTGCGAAGCGGTGATGGACATCTGGGAGCCGACGCCCGCCCGCCCGGTCATCCTGAATCTCCCGGCGACGGTCGAGATGACGACCCCGAACGTCTTCGCCGATCGCATCGAATGGTTCTCGCGCAACGTCGCGCGCCGCGACGCGGTCGTGCTCTCCGTCCATCCGCACAACGATCGCGGCACCGCCGTCGCGGCCGCCGAACTCGCGTTGATGGCCGGAGCGGATCGCATCGAAGGCACGCTCTTCGGCAACGGCGAGCGGACCGGCAACGTCTGCATCGTCACGCTCGCCGGTAACCTGATGAGCCAAGGGGTCGATCCGCAGCTCGATCTCGGCGACATCCCGGGCATCGTCGCCGCCGTCGAATACTGCAACCGCCTGCCCGTCCATCCGCGCCATCCGTATGGCGGCGAACTCGTCTTCACGGCCTTCTCCGGCTCGCATCAAGACGCGATCAAGAAGGGTCTGGGCGCGCAGCGCAAGCGCGCGGACGGATTCTGGGACGTCCCGTATCTGCCCATCGATCCCCACGATCTCGGCCGTAGTTACGAGGCGATCGTGCGCGTCAACAGCCAGTCCGGCAAGGGCGGCATCGCCTACATCCTCGAGGCCGAGTACGGCCTGGATCTCCCGCGCGATCTACAGATCGCCTTCTCCAAGATCGTCCAGACCGAGGTCGAGAGCATCGACGGCGAGCTGGCACCCGAGCAGATCTACCGGCTCTTCGCAAGCACGTACCTGGAGGTCGACGGCGCGTTCGAGCTCGTGGACGCCACCTTCAACCACGACTCCGCGGGGAGATGCGCACTCGAAGCCACGCTCCGCGACGACGCCGGCACGCGTACCATCGCCGCGACCGGAAACGGTCCGATCGATGCGTACGTCAGCGCACTCAATCACGCATTCGGGATCGCCATTCACGTCCGAAGCTACCACGAACATGCGCTCGGGGCGGGCGCCGACGCGACCGCCATCGCCTACATCGATATCGAAAGCGACGGCCGACGGACCTTCGGCGTGGCCCAAGACGCCAACACCGTGACCGCCAGCCTAAAGGCCATCACCCAGACATTTTCGGCACGCCGCCCGCACGCGCTTGATTCTCCAGTATCTCTAAGAACGGCCTGACGCGCGAGTCAATGCTTTGCCCGAGTGGAACACGACCGGCGGCTCGCCGGGATGGTGATCGTGCTCCGTGATGGAGTACATCGTGTTCTCGGCCGTAGTACCGAGCTTGTGGACGCCGGTAACGGTACCGTGACCGATCGCACTGCGATAGTGCCAAGTGACCGCGGTACCGGCGGGAATCGTCTTGAACGAGGATGCTTTCTTGGTAGCCATGGATGATGTCCTCACACCTATACACCTGCCCCTTTACAGACCGGATGTAACACAGCCGGCCGATCGCGCCTGCTAGGCAGGACTGCGTATCGGCCGAGGCAGATTCATACGAGTCCATGGCGCTCGCGATTCAGCAGTACGAACTCCCCGTCGCCGAACCGTATCGGCTCGACCTCACCGTGACCGTGCTACGACGCCTGTCGACCAATATCGTGGACGTCTTCACCCCGGCCGGGGAGTATCTCCGGATGCTCGGCCATCTCGAGGAGCCCGTACTGGTGCGCGTCTCGCCGAAGCGACCGGGCGTTCTTGCGGTCACGCTCCAAGGCGAGCGTGCGCTGCATCAGAAAGCGCTGGCGGTCGTGCGTCGCATGCTCGGCACTGACCGTACCCTCGCGCACTTCGACCGGACCGCGGCGCGTATCCCGTGGCTGCGACCGTTGGCCGTACGCGCTCGCGGCGTCAAGCCGCCACGCTATCCGACGCTCTGGGAAGCCTGCGTCAACGCGATCCTCTTCCAACAGGTGAGTCTCGCGGCTGCGACCGCGATTTTGCGGCGACTGATCCTTGCGCTCGGTTCTCCGGTCGTATGTCACGACGACGTCAGGTTGCATGCATTTCCGGGCGCGGAGAGTCTGCTTCGAGCAGACGACGACGTGCTACGCGCCGCCGGCTTGAGCGAGCGCAAGGTCGCGACGTTGCGTAGCGTAGGTGAAGCACTGCTCTCCGGCGCGCTTGACGAGGCGATGCTCGAGGAACGCACCAGTCCCGAGGCGGCCACGCTCCTCACCTCGATCAAAGGGATCGGTCCATGGACGGCCACGGTCGTGCTTCTGCGTGGGCTGGGCAGACTCGACGTCTTCCCGATGAACGACTCGAGCGTCGCCGCCAATCTTGCTATGGTAGCGGGCTCGGCGCCGTTCGACGTTCCGGCGGTCCTCGACGCGCTCGGTCCGCAGCGTGGAATGCTCTACTATCATCTCTTGCTCGCGCGGCTCGACACGCGCGGCGAAGTCGGGCGCCCTTCGTCGTACGCGGGCTACGGTTCGGTCGCCGCGTCCAGCAGATCTCCGCTGATGACCTCGAACCGCAGCTGATAGTTCCGGCTCTCGCCGGGCTCGAGAAACGGGAGCGTTCCCCGTTCCGAGGCCGCGATCCGACCCTCGATCGTCGGACAGTTCGCCGGCTCGACCGACATCACGTACTGCCCCACGCCGAGCATCCGCCAAGTGAACAGCCCGGGCAACGCGCGCGCATCCCAGCGGATCCGCAGACCCAGCCCGCGTCCTTCTTCGAGCCGGGGATTGACGAAGAGCGCGCCGGCATATCCGGCCGAATCGACGACCGGTTCGAGGATGAAGACCTGTTCTTCGAAGCCCGCTCGGGGCGCCGCGGCCCGGTCCCATTCGGCCAGGCCGACGCGCGCGGCATCGTCTCGAGGACGTACTCCCGACTGCGCGATCTCCAGCCGCGTGTCGTCGTCCAAGAGCGGATAGCCGGCGTTGCAATGATAGAGCAGCATGTGCGGCATCGTGGTCCCTCCATCGTTGACCACGCGGTCGTACAGTTCGATCGTGTTCGACTCGAGGCCGATCCGCCAGCAGCGCTCCAAGCGCAGAACGGCTCCGAACAAGCTCGCCTCGCGCATCGTCCCGCGCACTTCGATCTCTCTCCGGCCTTCGACCGTGACGACGCGATAGGAGACGTTCTCGGCCGCGACGTGATCGATCCGCCCGTGCTGTCCCCATCGTCCCCAGCGGTCTTCGCCGGGTGGACCGAACGCGGTCAGCCCGCACGTCGTCACCAATCCGCCGAAGAACGTGCGCTCGAACGCATCGCCGGCCGGTGCATACACCGCCGACGGAACGATGCCGGCCGGTGCCTGCCACGCAAGCGCCGTACCGCGAACATACGCCCGCGGAATATCCAGCCCGCGATCCGGAAGGATCTCCACTTCGAGCCCCGTCGCGGTCCGCACCAGCAGTCCGCGCATCCCCAGCGCCGCGCCATCGTCGTAACGAAGCGCGGTAACACCGCCGAGCTGTTCGAGGCATCCCAGCCGCGGGTTCACCGAGCTAGAACTCCCAGAGCATCGCGCGCGTCCACGCGCCGCTGCAGCCTTGAAGCTTCACCGGCGCGGCCACGAAGAGCCGCTTGCGTCCGTCCATCACTTCATCGGGGAAATAGAGTTCTTCGACGATGCACTTGCGGTTGCCGAGCATCGCTCGGTGCGCCGGCCCCGCTTTTTTCGGATCGCCATAACCGCCCAAGCTCACCGCATCGATCCCGACCCCTCCGACGCCGCGCGCGACCAGGTACTCGGCCGCCTCGCCGCTCAGCCAGACGTACTCCATCAAGAAGCGCGCGGTGTTCGCCCGGGCCGCGCCGTTGCCGGTATTGAGCAACGCGATGTCGCCGTCTTCGAGGCCCTCGAGCAGCGGTTCCACATCCCGGCGCTCGATCACCTCGCCGGGCTGCTTGTACCGCAGATCCAAGACGATCGCCGGCGCGATATACGTCTCGAGCGGCATCCGATCGATCGTCTCGCCATCGTCGAAGAAGTGATAGGGCGCATCGCAATGCGTGCCGGTATGCGTGCTGATCTCGACGATCTCTTTGTTGACGCCTTGAACCGGCCGCATGTACATCTGACGGATGACGGCCGGGCGCGGGTTCGTATCCGGATACTGCGGACAATTGTTGAAGACAGGTTGGCTCAGATCGTAGATCTTGGTCGGGCGCATCAGATCGCTCCGCTCGCCGTCCAGGCGTGCTCGAAGGCCGTCATGTTCCGCCTCACGACCTCCTCGAAATCCGCCCGCCAGAGCGAGTCCGGCAAGGATTCGCTCGAGAAGATCTCGAGCACGTACGGCCCGTCGTAGACGGTCGAACGGATCGCCGCGAGGATCCTTGGGAAGTCGATGTTCCCATCGCCGATGCAGACCCGGTCGTTGTGCGAACGCGGGCACCGATAGTCGCTCACTTGGACCAGGAAGATCCGCTCCGCCGCCTTGCGGATGACGCTCGGAAGGTCGCCGGTCTGACAGACGTTCCACAGGTCCACGCACACGCCGAACGACGGGTGGTCGACCATGTCGACCAGTTCCAGTGCGTCATCGAGCGACCAGATCGCGGTGTCGCTGTTCATCAGCATCGGATTGAGCGGTTCGAAGGCCAGGCGCATGCCGACCGAATCCGCGACCGCCGCCAGCTCGTGAAACGCCGTCCGTGCGGTATCGACCACATGCTGGACGTTACCGCCGGGCGCCGCGCCCGTTACCACCACGAACGGCGTATCGACCGGCACGTGCGGAGCGAGACGCTCGATCGATGCGCGGATGTGCCGAACGCGATCCTCGGGCGCGGTCGGCTCACCGGCAAGACCGTCCGGAAAGAGCGAATGCACCGTCGCCTGCACCGAACTCACGAGCAGGCCCGCTGCCGCCACCGCGGCAAGCTCTTCCTCGATCCGGCTCGCGTCGACCTTGAACTCGGTCACCTCGATGTAGTCGGCCCCGCAACGCGCGTACAGCTCGACATCTTGCGCGAACGTATTCGGCCACGTCGTGAACTCGCTCACCCCGAACGCATATGGTCTCTTCACGGTCACGCCTCCTGCGAGAGTTCGAGCATGCAGAAGCCCTTCTGCTCGAGTTGCATGGGAATGCCTTTCGCGAGTTCCGCGGCCCCAACCGCGGGCGCATCGACCCAGGCGCCGCGCAGACTGTTGAACGAGCGGACCGCGTACGATCCGCTCAGGCCATCCTCGATACGAAAGGCCGCGGTCGTGGTCCGTTCGGTCGTGTTGCCGAGAAGAATCGCGACCTTCTGCCCATCGCGCAGGGCGAATCCGACCACACCTTCACCGCTGATATGCATGTTCGACGTCAGATCCGTCTCGTAGGCGACGTACGGTGCGGAGTCCTGGAAGCGATAGTTGGTGTAGATCTGCATATCCGGAACGCGCACCACGAACCACGTCAGCTTTCTTCCGCGGAAAGGGAGGTCGCGCACGCCCAACCACTGCCATTCGGCCGAAAGCTGCGGACGCAACGACGGCTCGCCTCCCGAAAGGTCCAGCCCGGCCGCGCCTTCGATGGCCGCCCACAGATAGCGCGGTGGAAACCACGGCGAGAGCATCATGCCGCGATTGACGAGGGTCTCGCCGTGCAGCCATTCCGAAAACTGCCCGGGGACCGTGTTGTTGCGCCGCGGATCCGCCGCATAGTGCCGGAACGACTGCGAGAGCGCGTCCGCCATGAAGGTCGGGTTGAAACGCGCCGCCGCGAACGCATACCAGAACGCCACTCCGACCCAGACGCCGCCGAGTAATCCGTATCCGTGCGTCGGCCCGTATTCGACCGCGTTGCGCGGGACGGTTCGCATACCCGCATCCGTCCAGAACTCGGACGCCGCCAGGCGGCTGACGATGCCCGCGCCGACCTCATCGTCGGCCACGCCGAACATCACCGGAAAGATCAGGTCGCAGGTCACCTCCGTGCGCCGGTTTCCTTCAAGATCGAGGCACAGATAGTAGAGCCCGCGCTCGGCATCGAAGAGATGCTCGTTGATCGCGGCCCGCAGGGCATCCGCTTCGTCGCGGAACGTGCGGCTCCGTTCGTGCTCTCCGAGCACCCGCGCCATGTGCGAGAGCGTCAGCAGTGCCGCATAGCACTCCGAGTTCAGCTCCGTCGTGGCGCCGGAGAGCCGGTAGCCTTTGATCACGTTACGCCAGCCCGCGATGCCGTAATCCGCCGTCCCGTCGGCGGTGCACCAGACGAGCCCGCGATCGTCGCGTTGCGAGAGGATGCGCTTGGCCGCCTTCAGCGCCGAAGGGTAGATCCGTTTCAGGAACGCCCGATCTCCGGTCGTATTGAAATGATGCCAGAGCGCGATCACCAGCAGCGGCGTGTTGTCGTTGATGTTGAGCTTGTAATCGGCCGTCTTACCGTTGCGGATGTCGTAGTACTCCACGACCATCCCGTCCTTCTCGAGATGTTCGGCATACCACAGCAGCGACGCTTCCGCGAACTCCGGAACGACGTAATCCGCACCGAAGGCGAACCAGGCCGTGTCGCGCGCCACGCTGTTGTTGGATCGCGCCGGATCGTTGACGAAGCCCCAGCCGGTCGGCGCCAGCAGCATCGTCCGCAACATGTTGCCTTTCGCCCACAGCACTCCGCGGTTGACCTCGTCGTCGGGCGTCAGCACGACCGATCGATTGATCGTCTCGGCGTAATGCTCGCGGGTCGCGCGCAACGCCGCTTTGGCGTTCGGAAGCGCCTCGAACGTCCGTAGCGCCGCCCGCGGGCTCCCGGCGAAGGTCGACAAGAAGTAGAACCGCCGACGCTGGCCCGGGCCGATGCGATGGCGCACGTGGAGCACGCCGAGCGGATCCGGACACGGTTCGATCGCCACGTTCGAGAGCGGCCCGGACCACTGTTTGGCGACGGCTTTGCCCGCGTCGTCGGTGCTCTCCCAACCTGCCACGTGGGTCGAACAGCCGAATACCCGCGAGAGCTTCGGGGCCTTTGCGTCGGTCGCGACCAGCGCATTATGGGCCTTGCTGAAGTGACACGCGATGTCGCCTCCCGAACCGCGCATCTGCACGAATCCGGACGACTCGATGTCCACGACCTCCGCGGTCGGATTATGGAGTTCGATCGTGTAATAGACGGCCGGCGGATCGCAGCGTTTCTTCGTCGGAACGCCGCTCAGGACGAAGATATCTTCGGCCACTTCGATTCCGTTGGAGAGCGTGAAGTGGTGCTCCTGATGCTCGGGATGGAACTTGAAGCTTCCCGGAAGCGCGCCTAGGGCCACCCCCGTCCGACGGTCCCAATGATGCACGACTATCGTGCCGAAGACCGTCTCGCCGGCGTCCGTCGCATAGATCTTCTCGATCGCACCGGTCGCCTTGACGATGCAGACGCACTTCGGCGATCCAAGCGTACTGCCGGCCGCGACCTCCGTATCGGCGACGTCGTAGGCCACCCCCTTGCGGCCGACGCCCACGTATTCCCGGACCGGATCCACTACAGGCTCCCCGACTGCTTCGTCATGCCGCCGTCGATCACGTAGGTCGCGCCGGTGATATAGGCCGCGTCGTCCGAGGCCAGGAACGCGACCACGCCGGCGATCTCCTCGGGCTTCGCCATCCGGTGCAGCGGGATCTCGGCGAGCAGCGTCTCCATCTCCTTCGGGTCCCTCTTCAACGGCGCGTCCATCGGCGTATCGACCGCGCCCGGAGCGACGTTGTTCACCGTTATACCGTGCTCGGCCAACTCGACCGCGATCGTCCGCATCAGCATCCGTACCGCGCCCTTGGACGCGCAATACGGCGCGTTGGTCGGCATCGTCATCTCTTCGTGCACCGACGAGATGTTCACGATCCGTCCGCCCCGCTTCTGCTTCACCATCTGTCGCGCCGCCGCTTGACTGCACAGCCACGTCCCGGTCAGATTTACCGCCAGCACTTCCTGGAACGTCGCAAGCGGCGTGTCGAGGAACGGCTGTTTCTTCTCGATACCGGCATTGTTCACGAGCACGTCCACTCCGCCGTACGCGTTGACCGCGGCGGCCACCAGTGCCTCGACGTCGTTCTCGCTCGTGATGTCGGCTGCGAAGGCGATCGCCGCTCCGCCGGCTGCCTCGATGCGTCCCACCAGTTCTTCGGCCGGCGCCTTATCGCCGTGATAGTCGATCACCACCCGCGCGCCTTCGCGTGCGAGCTTCAGCGCGATCGCTTTGCCGATGCCCGAATCGCCGCCCGTGACGATCGCCACTTTATCCGCTAACTGCACGTTCCCGTTCCTCTCGTTCTTCCCGGACGAAGGCGAAGCGCGCGAGCGACCGCCCGAAGAGCGCCGTGTTCGTCCAGTCGGCCGCGACGCCGAGCTTGCGCGCCGCGCCCGGCAGGCGGCTCCAGTAATATGCACGCCATAACATCCATGCCGGCAACCCGGCGACCATCGCGCCGCCCGGGAGCTGGGCGACGCCGTCCCGATCGCCGAGGGACGCCATCATCCCGAGTCGGCGATATGCAAACGTCTTGGTCGGTTTCCCGCGCAGACGCGCGAGCAGATTGTTCGCCAACAGCGGACCCTCGCGGACCGCGTTCTGCGCGAGCGGTTCGTAGTGACCGCCGTCCGGCTTGGGTATCTGGGCGCAGTCGCCCGCAGCCCACAGGTCCTCCGTTCCCGGAATCGCGAAATCGCCGCCGGCCACGACCGCGCCGTGCTTGGAGGTCGCCAGACCCAGCGAACCGACGAACGACGACGGCTTCACGCCTGCCGTCCAGATCGCGGTCGCCGTTTCGTAGCGCGCACCGCTTTTGGCGGCCAGTCCGCGCGCGTCCGCCGAATCGAGCGGCTCTTCGAGCGCGACGATCGCTCCGCGTCGCCGTAGCGAGGCGGCCGCGCGCCGTCCGAACTCTGCGGGCAACTCGCTCAAGAGCGAATCCGATTCCTCGACCAGCACCACTTCCGGCCGCGCTCCGCCCAGCTCGGCATAACGCGACGCCAACGTTCGCACGAAGCCGCACAGCTCGCCGGCCACCTCGACGCCCGTGAATCCGCCCCCCGCGACGACGAAGCGCAGATACCGATCCCGCTCCACCCGATCGTTCGTGGCCGCTGCCGCTTCGAACCCGGCCAGCACGCGCCGACGCACCCGCACCGCATCCGCCAGCGAGTTGAACGGCAACGTATGTTGGGCGACGCCTTGGATGCCCAGCGTCGAACTCTCCGCACCCGCAGCGAGCACCAGCTGATCGTAGCGGATCTGCAGATCGCGGCCCAAGACCGGATGACGGAACGTCACCTCACGTCCGTCGCGATCGACGCTCGTCGCGTTCCCGAGCAAGTACCGCACACCCGTTCCTTGGGCCCGAAACGGTTGTACGATATGACGCTCCTCGAGCGCTCCGGCGGCCACCTCCGGCAACATCGGCGTGAACAACCGGTAGTTCTCGCGCGCCAGTAACGTCACGCGCACGTCGTCGCGCCCGCGCCGCGCCAGCTCGTTCGCAGCCGTCGCGCCGGCGAAGCCGCCGCCGACGACCACCACCTCGCACGGCATCAGCGTCGCCGCGCCAACATCGCCGCAAGCGAGACGCCCACCACCGCGAGGGCCGTCAACGCCAGCATTCCGGTCCGCGCCGCCTTGCGCCGTTCGACCGGGATATCGGGCATATACCGCAGTTCGGGATAGTGCCCGTGCGAGGCCAGGTTGCGATCGTCGATCGCCATCTTCATCACCTGGACCGGATGCAACGCCTGCCGGTCGGTCATCTGCGCGATCTGTTCGCGGCAGCTGAATCCATCCGCCACCACGATCGCATCCGGCGCCGCCGCCCGCACCGCCGGGATCAGCGCCCGCTCGCCGAGCGTCGTCGACACGTCGTAATGATCCCCGCATTCGAATCCGAACGCGCCGGCCATCCCGCAGCAGCCGGAGTCCGGGTACGAGAGATCCACGCCGAGCTTGCGGAGCATCCGCTCCTCGACACCCTTGTCCAGCACGCTCTTCTCGTGGCAGTGTTGCTGCGCGACCACCGTCCGTTCCAGCTTAGGCGGCGCGTACTCGGGTGCGTGCTTCTCGAGAAACTCGCCGAGCAACATCGTCTGGGCCGCGAACTTCTTGGCGATCGCACTGCCCGCCAGCAGGTTCGGCATCTCATCGCGGAAGACCGAGACGCAGGACGGTTCCAACCCGACGATGCAGACCCCCCGCTCGATGTCCGGCGCGAGCGACGTCACGATGCGCCCCAGCATCGACTTCGCCAGCTCCAACATCCCATAATCGTAGAGCGGCCGCCCGCAGCACAGCTGCACGTCCGGGATCCGCACCCGAAAGCCCGCGTCTTCGAGCACGTCGACGGCCGCGAGCGCGGTCGTCGGATGGAAGTGGTTGTTCCACGTATCCGGCCACAGCAATACCTCGGGCAAGGTCGCATTCCGCAGAGGCCGTCGCGCGAACAGCTTCCGGAACGTCTCCGGGGCGAACATCGGTAAGCGCCGCTGCGGCGCTACTCCGGCCAACGCCTTTATCGCGTCGCGCAGCACCGGCGTCTGGGTCACCGCATTCGCGGCCCACGGGACGAGCGATGCCAACCGCGCGAGCCACGGCATCAATCCGAAGGCATACGCCGAGCGCGGTCGCACGCGCCCTTCGTAGTAGTGCGAGAGGAACTCGGCCTTGTAGGTCGCCATGTCGACATTGACCGGACACTCGCCCTTACAGCCCTTGCACGACAGACACAGGTCCAGCGCATCCTTGACCGCTTCGTTCTTCCAACCGCCTTCGAGCGGATCGCCCTCCAGCATCTCGAAAAGCAACCGCGCACGTCCGCGGGTCGAGTCCTTCTCCTCGCGCGTCGCCATATAGCTCGGGCACATCACGCCCTCGTCGTGCTTGCGGCATTTGCCGGTTCCGACGCACCGATTGGCCGCATATGCGAACGATCCGCCGTCGTCGAGAAAACTGAAATGCGTGCGCGGCTCGGGCGGCGCGTAGCCCGCCCCCCAGCGCAGGTCCTTGTCCAGCTTGTTCGGATGCACGACCTTGCCCGGATTCATCCGGTCGCGCGGGTCCCAGGCGGCCTTGAACTTGCCGAACGCGGCGACCAGATCGTCGCCGAACATGATCGGCAACAGTTCGCCACGCGCTTGGCCGTCGCCGTGCTCGCCCGAAAGCGAGCCACCGTGCGCGACGCACAGATGGGCCGCCTCGGTGACGAATCGCCGGTACGTCGCGATGCCCTCTTCGGTGAACAGGTCGAAGTCGATGCTGCAGTGCAGACAACCCTGACCGAAGTGCCCGTAGAGCGAGGCGTTATAGCCGTACTGCTGCAGCAACTTCTCGAAGCCCCGCATATACGACCCGAGCTGCTCGGGCGAGACCGCCGAATCTTCCCAGCCCGGATAGAAGTCCGGCTTCCCCGGGATCTTCGAGGTCGCGCCGAGGCCGTTCTCGCGGATCCTCCAGATCCGCTCCTCTTCGTCGTGGTCGTCGACCAGTTTCATGCCGGGCG